>NZ_JAUBQU010000113.1:0-19493 GCF_036701435.1 Microcoleus sp. Pol12A5 | reverse complement strand
ACAAACAAACGCAGATGTGATTCATCTGCGTTTATCTGCGTTTATCTGCGCTTGCTAAAAATCTTACTTCTCATTACTCCGAAATACCGACTTACCCTTCGCTTTCAGAGTATTAGCCGCATCTGCAAAAGTCTGCGCGAAAGGCTGCTGCGAGTGCATGAAAACGCGAGCGGTATTGCGTCCCGGCATACCCGAAATCGATCCGCCCGGATGCGTTCCCGCCCCCGTGAGAAACAAACCCTCGATCGGTGTTTTGTAATTCGCCAACTCTGGTAAAGGACGGAAAAATATCATCTGATCCAGCGTCATATCAACGTGGTAATAATTCCCCTTCAAAGCACCCAAACGCTCTCCCAATTCTGCCGGACTTTCCACGCGGCGGCCGATAATGGAATTCTTGATATTAGGTGCATATTCTGCTAATTTATCAATGCAGCGATCGGCAACTTTGTTTTTCAGCTCATCCGTCCAACCCGTACCGTGTTGGCCGGTTCCTTCAGCATTTTCGATCATGTAAGGAGCAAAAAATTCAATCCAAGCCGTATGATGTCCGGGGGGAGCCATTGACGGGTCTAGTACTGTCGGAAATACCACATACATCGATGGGTCTGAGTCGGGAATTCTGCCGATTGAAGGGTCGCTGTGAGCGATTTCAACGTGTCTCACCGAGTCTGCAATTAAAACCGAACCGATTAAAAATTCGTCCCGATGATTCCAGCGCTCAAACTTGGGCATTTCATTGAGAGCTAAGTCTATTTTGAGAATAGTCTCGTTATTGTTAACAATTTTGCGCTCCAATCTTTCCCGCAAATCCGGGTCGGCACTGTCAACATCGCTGGAGTCCATTAAGTGCAGAAACAAGCGCTTAGCATCAATATTAGAAATGACACCTTTTGTAGCGCGGTATTCCGTGCCGCCGGCAACTCGAACTCCCACAGCGCGACCATCATCAACTAATATTTTCTCGACGTGCTGGTCGGTAAGTACCACACCCGAGTATTTTTTCACTACATTAAGCAGCGCTTGCACTAATGCACCCGTCCCTCCGCGCGGTCTTGCCATGCCGGGATTGTGCCTCATTGCCAGCATAATTGCGCCTACAGCCAGGGTTTTTTGGGAAGGAGGCGCGCCGAGTTCTGAGGCGAATCTTGCTAGGGGTGCTTTGATAAATTCCTCGTCAAACCACTCGTTAACAATGTCTTCAGCGCTGGTGAGCATCGTGCGAATAAAGTCCAGCGTTTTGTCGGGGGAACCGATGACTGACAATAAATCTTTGATCTTTGAAATATCGTAGTTGCCCAGAATATCTATGATGGATTTTGGTGGCGCATTAAACATCGGAACCATTGCACCTAAAGCCCGCTGCCAAAAGTCTGTATATTCCGCATATTTTTTAGCATCGCGCTCGTTGTAGCGGGCAATTTCAGCACAAGTTTTTTCTACTGATTTGTGCGCTAAGAAATATTTGCCGTCGGGATGCGGACAAAAGGCAACTGGATCGCAGAAAAGATATTCTAAACCGTGTTTTTCCAGTTCTAATTCTTCTACAACTGGTCCTAAATGGATAAATTCGTGGTCGATCGCGCAAAGATTGAATTTAAAATCCGGCAATTCGGGAATCGCAGCTTCGGTAGTTGCCGCCCCGCCGGGAACTGAACGTTTTTCTAACAAGAGGACAGTATATCCAGCTTTCAGCAGGTAAGAGGCACAGACGAGTCCGTTGTGACCTGCGCCTATGATAATGACATCATACGTTTGCATAGATGAAGTTCTAGAGATAGGATATTTTGCTTATTTTACAAATGTTAACAAGTTGGCTGTCTCTACCAATAGAAATAGATTCATTGTCAGTAAGCCGTTTTAGCATATTACAAAAGATGGAGCTTTAACAAAATGCTGTGGTGCGATCGCCCTTATTTATTCTTAAAGTTACAGAGTGGCCGCAGTTCTAAAATCGCGCCAATATTGTACTCTATTTAGCCAGATTTATCGACATTCAATTAAAAAGTGAAGCAAACGAAGTAAGAAGGAAGAAGAAACAGGAAAGGGGGCATAGGAAATAGGCAAGAGAAACAGTTTTGAGATTGCTTTTTTCCTTGCAACACGGCGAGTGGAAGGAGTTAAGCCCTAGTAAAATTACTTACTTCACACTCAAAACTGCTAGCCCATTACCAATTAGTACATTAAAAGATATTACTTGAGTTGCTGTAGCGCCGCCTCAGCTTTTTGCACACCATCATTGTTGCCTTGCTGGCGGTAAGTATCAAGGGCTTGTTGAAAAGCTTCAATTGCTTCAGATTTGCGATCGCGCGCTTTGAGTGCCGTACCCATATTGTAATAAGCTTCTGCCCTGTTTGGATCGAGCTTAATCACTCGCCCAAAAGTGGTAATCGCTCCTAAAAAATCTTGTTTTTCCAGTTGAATTTCCCCGATTCCTGCGTGTGCTTCCACTAAATTTGGTCGCACCGCAATAGCCCGCTGATAAGCTGCCAGCGCTCCGTCTAAGTCATTTTGACCCTTGAGAAGTTCGCCAATTTCTAACTGCACTTCTGGATTGCGGGGCTCCAATTTTGCAGCTTCTTCAAAAGCTGCTAGCCCTTCGGAAGTATAGCCTGCACGCAACAAAGCAGTGCCTAATTTTAACTGGACACCTGCTTGTTTGGGAGCGAGTTCGGCTGCTTGTTGGAGTACGGTGACAGCACTGGCAAAACTTCCCTGCTGGATCAATACTAAACCCATTGAAGAATAAGCTTGCCAATTTTTCGGATCGAGGGCGATCGCCTCTTGGTATGCTTTAAAAGAACCGCTGTAATCTTTTTGCTGAAAGAGTACCACTCCGAGACCGATCCGGGCATTGACATTTTTGCGATCGAGCTGAGCGGCGCGGCGATAAGCTGTGGCTGCTGCGGGATAGTTTTGTAAATTCGCCATAGCATATCCTAAGGCGTATTGGAAGTCAGCATTGTTCGGTTCCAGACCGATAGCTTGTTGGTAAAATTCTACTGAGGCTTGATAGTTGCCTTGACGCGCTTCTAAATAGCCAATACCAGAAAAAATGCGGGGGTTTTCCGTATCTAAACGTGCCGCTTCCTGATAAATGGCGATCGCCTTACTGTAGTCTCCTAAATCTACCAACTCGCGCCCTTGTCGCAGCAGAGCATCTAAATCTGAATTATTTTGAGGTTTGACTTCCACTGACGTTTCTGCTGAGAGCGCTATCTGCGGCGCTGCGACAGCGAGTCCCGCTACTAGCAACGTACTGAATACCAAGAGACTTTGTTTGTTCACGGCCATTTGTTTCAAAGAGTGTGTGGAATGAAAGAGCGAGTTGCTGTCAGCTTAGCAAGCTGACAACTTATGGTTTACCAGGAATCTTTGAGCGGCGAGATGTAGTAAATCTACAGAACAAGACCCACTCAAAATTTTCGCGACTGAGGCCAACTGATGATTGTAACAACAACTGATATCATCCAAGGAGCAGAAATTCAATCTTACCTGGGAATTGTAACTGCTGAGGTTGTCTACGGCACCAATGCCCTGCGAGATTTCTTCGCGGGCATTCGCGACATCATCGGCGGGCGCACCGGCAGTTACGAGGAAGTGTTTCTCAAAGGACAGCGAGATGCCCTCGCGGAACTGGAAAAACGGGCCCAGCGCCTGGGCGCCAATGCCGTAATCGGGGTGGAAGTTGACACCGGCACGATTAATGTAGACTCGAGCGGGGCTTTGCTGCTGATTACTGCCGTTGGAACGGCTGTAAGATTGCGTTAAGCTGTATTTTCTCTATACGTCCGCATTTCCTGTATACGTCCGCGAACTTTTCTAACGGGATAAAATATTCATCACTCATCAGTCATCAATCATCAGTCATTAGCTAATAGCGACTGGCTGAGGGCTGATGACTTTTTCGTTTCTTTCTTCAGACATAGAGACTGGTTATTTCCCCAGGCAGATATAGTTTTTATCAATCTCAGCCACAATCAATGCTTAGGTGAAAGATTCTTAAAAATTAAAGCAACTCTCAGAGGAAAGAAAAACCTATGTCATACGTAAATAGACCTGTAGATAACGTTGGTACCGAACCCGTGGTTGTGAATTCAATGATGGAATACCACGATCGAGTACGTTGGGGCCCGATTTTTTCGGGTTTGGTAATTGCGATCGGCACACAACTGGTGTTAAGTGCATTGGGTGCTGCGATCGGGTTGAGCAACATTGCTAATTCAGGAGCTCCGCGCAGTATTTCAGGCGACGTGGGTACCGGCGTCGGAATTTGGTCAATTATTAGTTTGTTAATTAGCTTGGCCGTTGGCGGTTGGGTAACTGCTCGCGCTTGCGGCCCGATGAACCGCAACACAGCACTTTTAAACGGAGCAATTTTGTGGGCAACTACCTTAACAATTGGCTCTTGGCTGTTAGCAAATGGCGTGGCCGGTACTTTTGGTGTCATCGCTGCGAATGCGGGAGAAGCAATTAATCAAGCGCAGCAGGGCGGGGTCGATTTGCCGAACCGAGCACCTAACGTATCTGCTCAGGATGCTCGCAATATTGCTGGTAATGCTGCAAAAGCTGGTTGGTCGTTTTTGTTCGGCTCACTATTGGGTTTAGTTGCTTCGATGGTAGGAGCATCCGCCGGCGCTCGCACTCCCCGGAATTACTCATAAAAGTTTCGTCAGATACGGAAATTTCATATTCATGAAAGCACTTTTTTTTAAGGTGCTTTTTTGTTAGTTTCTCGTTCCCAGGTTCTACCGGGGAACGCATTTCTTGAGGCTCTGCCTCCAGGTTTTTAAGTTAGTCAGTTCTAACTGTTGAGCGACCACGGCGGGCGGGTGTGAGTTTGGACTCTTTGTCATGGTAGCGGTAGGTTAAGACAATTTATTAAAAAAATATTAAAAAAACTGAAGACTCTAATTTGAAGACTCTATACTCCTAAGAATAACTACGCAAAGCCGATCAAAATACCGTAGTTAAAGAAAAAGTATCGGTGAATCAACAACAAGTTTGGCAAAATTCAGTGACTTTGATCGTTCAGTCTCTAAAATTTGCGATCGCAGCCAGTTCCCAAGTGGTGCGATTTTCAGGGCAATTTATCAAACAAGCCCAGCATCTAAAACGCTCAGTCCAAGCGTACATCGTCTTGTTTTTACTAGGTGTAATTCTAACTGCGTCAATTGCTGCTTGCTCTGCAGCAAGTGGGGCCAATCAAAGCGAGGTCAAGCTCAACCTAGTTTCCTTCTCAGTGACGAAAGCGGCCCATGACCAAATCGTCCCTAAATTTATTGAAAAGTGGAAGAAAGAGCACAATCAAAACGTGATTTTTGAACGCAGTTATGGCGGGTCTTTAGCGCAAACCGACGATATCATTGCCGGCAAACAAGAAGCCGATGTGGTGCATCTTGCCCTCCCATTGGATGTAGTTCGCATCGAAGAAGCTGGTTTGATTAATTTTGGCTGGGAGGACAGAGTTCCTAGACGGGGAGTAGTTAGTCATTCTGTGGCGGCAATTGTCACCCGAGAAGGCAACCCCAAAAATATTCAAACTTGGGCAGATTTAGCCAATGAAGATGTAAACGTGATTGCAGCAAATCCTCAAACATCGGGTATTGGCGTTTGGCAATTTTTAGGTCTGTGGGGGTCAGTAACCCAAGAAGGAGGCGAACCTCAACAAGCCCTTGATTTTGTGGGCAAAATCTATAAAAAGATTCCCACCCTAACCAAAGATGCCCGCGAAGCCAGCGACTTATTCTTCCAACAAGGTCAGGGAGATGCCTTAATCACCTATGAAAATGAAGTGATTTTAGCTGGAACGAACCGACCCAAAACCAGTTACTTTGTTCCTCCCCTCAATATCTCTATCGATAATCCTGTGGCAATAGTTGATAAAAACGTTGATAAGCATGGAACGAGAGAAGTGGCAGCAGCCTTTGTCGATTTTCTCTATTCAGACGAAGCTCAGCAAGAATTCGCCAAATTAGGCTACCGTTCGGTCAATCCCTTTATCGCTCAAAGCGCACACGTGCAATTTCCCCCAATTAAAACTTTGTTCAATGCTCAAGATTTAGGAGGGTGGCCTTCTATCAAAGAGAAGTTTTTTGCAAGCGGTGCCATCTTTGACCAAATTAAGGGAAAGTTCTGAACCTAAACGCCTAATTCACTTTCATTTTTCCAAACTTACACTCAAATGCTATGAAATTTTCTCGTTGGTTTTACCTAATCCCTCTCATCGTTATGGGCAACCTGATGACGAGTTGTGGCAATTCAGCAGATAAGGAACAGCAAATCAGTATTGATGGTGGTGCTGTGGGCTTTAGCGTTTCCCTCGCCGTCGCCGAAGAATACCAAAAACTTTATCCCAATGCCCAAGTCAGCGTCGCGGCCAGTGGCACAGGGGGAGGGTTTAGCAAGTTTTGTGCTGGAAACCTTGAGATTGCGGGGGCTTCTCGCACCATCAGAGAGGAAGAAATCAAAAAATGTGCCGACAAAGGAATCGAATTTATTGAACTGCCGATGGCACTTGATGGTCTTGCGGTAGTGGTTAATAAGGAAAATAACTTTGCCAAATGTCTGACAATTAAAGAATTAGACATAATGTGGAATGCCAAATCTGAAGGCAAGATTACCAGTTGGAAGCAAATCAATCCCGACTTTCCCGACGAAAAACTGTTGCTGTTTGCCCCTCCTTCCGATACAGGAACCTTTGATTATTTCACCCAAGCCGTTACGGGTAAAAGGAAAAATAGCCGTACCGACTTTACCCCCAGCCGCAACCAAAATACCCTCGTTCAAGGGGTGATTGGCAATAAATCGGGAGTGGCCTATCTGGGAATTGCCTTCTTGCTCCAAAACCAAGACAAATTGAACGGGGTGGCGATTGAAAATGCGGATGGAAAATGTGTTAAACCAGTTCCCCTTGATAACGTTCTGAGAAATATCTATAGCCCCCTCTCTCGCCCCCTCTTTATCTACGTCAATAAAAAAGCCCTTGAAACCAATTCTTCCCTGGAAAGATTCGTGAAATTCTATCTAGAAAATTCTTGGAAATGGGTAGATGGTGTGGGCTATGTGCCGTTACCTGATGAAGCTTATGTGAAAACTAAGCAAAAATTTGAGCGGCGTGAAACGGGAACGAAATTCAAAGAAGCCAAACCCGGTGAATCCATTACTAACTTTATTTAAGGAGGAAATCTCAAGCCCATGACCCTAACTCCTAGTTCCTTTGATGACTCCCTTTTCGCTGCGGATGACTCCTTGCTTAAGAAGGGTTCGGAAGATGTCCCAGAAAAGATTATTGGTGCGGTTTTATTTGCCTGTGCCTTCGTGTCCGTTGCCACAACCTTTGGTATTGTCTGGATCATTTTCCAAGAGACTTTGGGTTTTTTCCAAGAAGTTTCTTTAGCCCAGTTTTTTCTGGATACCCGATGGACTCCCCTGTTTGCCGAACCCCATTTTGGCATCTGGCCGCTGCTGAACGGAACGTTTTTAACCTCTGCGATCGCTATGGCTGTGGCGGTTCCTTTGGGTTTGTCTTCAGCCATTTACCTGAGTGAATATGCCCAACCGAAAGTGGCAGCCGTGTTACGCCCTGCTGTGGAGTTATTGGGCGGAATTCCCACAGTAGTTTATGGTTACTTTGCTTTGCTTTTTGTCACTCCGGTTCTGCGGCATCTTTTCCCCTTAGAGATTTTTAATGCCCTCAGCGCTGGGTTAATGATGGGCATTATGATCACCCCCACCGTCGGTTCCATCAGCTTAGATGCCATTCAATCGGTTCCCCGTTCTCTGCGGGAAGGTTCCTATGCCTTGGGCATTACCAAACTAGAAACCATTTTTAAAGTTGTTCTTCCGGCAGCCTTGTCTGGGATTATGGCTTCGATTATTTTAGGCGTTTCCCGCGCAGTCGGAGAAACCATGACCGTTCTGATTGCGGCTGGATCGCAGCCTCGCCTGACTGTCAATTTCATGGAATCCGTCGCCACCCTAACCGCTTTTATGGCGGAGATTTCGGGGGGAGATAGTCCCAGGGGTAGCCTCAGTTTTAAGACTTTGTATGCGGTGGGAGCAGTTCTGTTCGTGATTACATTGTCTCTCAATATGGTCAGCTTCTGGATTTCTAGTCGCTTTAAGGAAAAATACGACTGATTGCTATGATTAAATCAACTCGAACAAACAATTCCGTCAACACTGCCGAATTTACCGATAACCTAGAACGCCGAGAAGCGATCGGCAAAGTCTTTGAGTATCTATTCTTAATTGGGTTACTCATCGGTTTATTTGTCCTCGCCTTACTGGTTATTAATATCCTTCATGATGGACTTAGCAGATTGCTAACACCGGGGTTTCTCACGGAAACGCCTTCCCGTTTTGCCGAACGCGGAGGTATCCGTCCAGCCATTATTGGGAGTTTCCTTCTGGGACTAATCGTCCTTCTGGTTGCGGTTCCCATTGGGGTAGGGGCTGCTTTGTACCTAGAGGAATATGCCCCTAAAAAGTGGTGGACTGCCGTGATTGAGATAAATATTGGGAATTTAGCGGGGATTCCTTCTATTGTCTATGGCTTACTGGGTTTAGGGGTCTTTAACTATTTACTAGGGTTTGGGCCTACCTTGATTTCCGGGGCATTAACCCTTGCCCTATTGTCTCTACCTGTCATTATCGTCACGGCGAGGGAGGCCATCCGCGCCGTTCCCGATTCCCTGAGAAATGCTTCCTATGGACTGGGAACTACCAAATGGCAAACCATTCAACACCATGTCTTACCCTATGCCATTCCCGGAATTCTTACGGGGGTGATTATTTCTGTTTCCCGCGCCATGGGGGATGCTGCTTCTTTGGTGGTCGTGGGTGCTGTCAGTTTCCTGACGTTTAATCCGGGTTTATTCCAACGATTTATGGCGTTACCCATTCAAATTTTCAGCTATATCACTCGTCCTGAACCAGGGTTTGCCAGTGCAGCCGCAGCGACGATTATTGTGCTGATTATCTTGATTTTGGCGCTTAATGGCGTCGCTATCTATCTGCGCCAACGCTATTCCAGCCATTAATTAACTTGAGTTGTCAAGATTAAGGAGACTATTTCAGATGACTGACAGTAATAGCCAACTCAACACGGACGATAGTGCGTTTGATGCAGAAGGCGTAAAGGTTTATTACAGTGGCTTTTTAGCCCTGGTCGATGTCTATATCAAAATTCCCCGTCAAAAAATTGTGGCCTTTATCGGCCCTTCAGGCTGTGGCAAAAGTACCTTATTGCGTTGCTTCAATCGCATGAATGATTTAATCCCTGGTGCCAAGGTGGAAGGGAAACTCATTTACCGCAACCGTAATATTTACGATCCGCAAGTTAATCCCGTCAAATTGCGGCGACAGGTGGGAATGGTGTTTCAAAGGCCGAATCCGTTTCCCAAGAGCATTTATGAAAATATTGCCTATGCCCCGAGAACCAACGGATATCAAGGAAATCTAGATGAATTAGTGGAATCTTCCCTCACACAAGCAGCTATCTGGAAAGAGGTTAAGGATAAACTGCAAGAGAAAGGAACGGCGTTATCGGGGGGACAACAACAAAGGCTTTGTATTGCTCGCGCGATCGCCATGAAACCCGATGTTTTATTGATGGATGAACCTTGTTCTGCTCTCGACCCCATTTCTACGCGACAGGTCGAAGAACTGTGCTTAGAACTTAAGGAACGATACACAATTATTACGGTGACTCACAATATGCAACAAGCGTCAAGAATCGCGGATTGGACGGCTTTTTTCAATACAGAAACGGACGATCAAGGCAAACGGCGCGGCAAATTGGTGGAGTTTGGTCCCACTGAACAAATTTTCGGTTCTCCCCAAACCAAAGAAGCCGAAGAGTACATTAGTGGACGCTTTGGTTAAACGCAAGTGTCAGATTTAGGCGTTACGCATTGTCAGCAATGACATTACCTTGTCAGCCAATACTCCGGACAGTTTTGGGAACGATACTACAAGCTTTACGGCTGTAAGTGGAGCCACAGCCTCCGGAGCTGCGTTACCAGGAAGAGCCTGGTAACGGGTATAATTCACCGAGGAATGTGCGCGCGGCGCACCCTAGAAATTAAGCGGTGAAGTATTTGGCTGCTGGGTGATAGGTGATAATTGCGGTTGTTGATTGTTCGGGATAAAGTTGTTCGCTTTCATCCATGTAGAGGTTGATGCGATCGCACTTTAACAATTCCAGTTGCTTGTACTGATCCGCCATGTTCGGACAAGCGGGATAGCCGAAACTGTACCGCGAACCGCGATATCTTTGCGCTAGCATATCGCGAATGTTGTCCGGTTCTTCGCTAGCAAATCCCAATTCGCGCCGAATTCGCGCGTGAGTCCATTCTGCTACGGCTTCCGCTGTCTGTACCGCTAATCCGTGAAAGTAGAGATAGTCGCTATATTGATTGTTAGCAAATAGCTGTTGCGCGTACTCTGTAGCAATTTCTCCCACTGTTGCTACTTGCATGGGAAATACATCGATTTTACCCGATTCTTTGGGCGCGAAAAAGTCGGCAATGCACAGCCTGCGCCCCGATTTTTGGCGGGGAAATGTGAATGTTGCAGCGGGTGTCGATACATTTTGCCCCCCATTCATAATTTCCGGGTCGTACAAATGCAAAGAATTGCCTTCAGCTTGACAGGGAAAATACCCGTAAATTGCTTGCGGATGCAGTAACTTTTCGGTGATAATTTTGTGTTTCCACTCTTCCAATATGGGATAAACTTTCTCAGCTAAGAAAGCATCGTATTCTTCCCGCGATTGGTCTTTGGGCTTGCGGAACTGCCACTGACCGGCAACTAAAGCTTGCAAATCTAAGTGCCAGAAAATCTCCTCAAAGGGGATGTCTTCTCCCTGCAACAGTTTCGTTCCCCAGAAAGGAGGAGTCGGGCGATCGATATCTGCTGCAACTGCTTCGGATCGCCTGGTATCTATCACCACAGGAGTGTCTGCTTTCTTCGCATCTTCTACAGTAGTTTCTGGCGAAGCTTTAGCTTCTTTAACCGCCCCATTATCCTGCCCTATTTCATCTAAAAACCCTTGCAAATCTTCCCATTTACCAGCAGATTTTGCTGGCATGAGTTTGTCCATAAAGTGCAAGTCAGAAAACGCATCTTTGCCGTAAACGACTTTACCTTTGTAGGTATTTTGGCAGTCTTCATGCACAAACTTGGGAGTCAAAGCTGCGCCGCCCAAAATTACCGGAACCGTGATTCCTTTCTGGTTGAATACTTCCAGATTTTCTTTCATAAATGCGGTGGATTTTACCAGCAAGCCGCTCATGGCGATACAGTCGGCTTTGTGCTTTTCGTAGGCTTCGATGATATTGTCAACTGACTGTTTAATACCCAAGTTAATCACTCGGTAGCCGTTGTTTGATAGGATAATATCAACTAAGTTTTTGCCAATGTCGTGAACGTCGCCTTTGACAGTAGCGATGATGAATGTTCCTTTGGCGTTGTCCCCGGATTCGGACTTTTCCATGTGCGGTTCTAAATAGGCAACTGCCGCTTTCATTGTTTCTGCTGACTGCAATACAAATGGCAGTTGCATCTGTCCGGAACCGAACAATTCTCCGACTACTTTCATGCCGTCTAGCAAGAAGGTATTGATAATGTGGAGGGGCGGATAGGTTTCTAATGCTTTGGCGAGTTGGATGTCGAGCCCTATGCGTTCGCCGTCGATGATGTGCTGCTTGAGGCGTTCTTCCACCGGGAGGTTTGCGTCTTCTGTACGATCGCGCTTGGTAGTTTTGCCCGCAAACACCGTTGTCAGGTCGCCCAAGGGGTCGTAAACGCAAATTTCTCCGTCAAACTCCCGTTCGTCGTAAATCAGTTTACGGCAGATTTCTTGGTGTTGGGGGTCGATTTTGGCGAGGGGCAAAATCTTATTAGCGCTGACAATAGCCGAGTCCATCCCGGCTTGCATTGCTTCGTGCAAAAACATGGAATTCAAGACTTGCCGCGCCGCCGGATTCAAACCGAAGGAAATGTTAGAAACTCCTAAAATTACGTGACATCCTGGCAATTCTTGGCGGATGCGGCGGATGGATTCGATGGTAGCTTTGCCGTTTTTTCTGTCTTCTTCAATCCCGGTGGAAATGGGCAAAGCTAGGGTGTCAAAAAAGATTTCCTCGGCGGGAATTCCGTAGGCGACGGCGGCGTTATATGCGCGTTGGGCGATCGCAAATTTTTTGTCTGCGGTTCTCGCCATTCCGTCTTCGTCAATTGTACCGATAACTATGCCCGCGCCGTATTTTTTCGCCAACTCTAAAACTTGATAAAAACGCGGTTCTCCGTCTTCGTAGTTAGTGGAATTCAGCAAACATTTGCCGCCCGCAACTTTTAAGCCTGCTTCCATCTTTTCCCATTCGGTGGAATCCAGCATTAAAGGGAGAGTTGCATTAGTCACAACGCGGGAAACTAATTCTTTCATGTCGCGCACGCCGTCGCGGCCGACATAATCAACGTTGACATCGAGAATGTGCGCGCCTTCTCGCACTTGTTCCCTGGCCATTGCGACTAAACCGTCCCAGTCTTCGGCGTTTAGTAAATCGCGGCATTTTTTGGAACCGCTGGCGTTGAGTCTTTCGCCGACAATTAAGAAGGAATTCTCTTGTTCGTAGGGTTGGGCGGTGTAAATTGAAGCGGCGGAAGGTTCCCAAGTAAATTCGCGGATTTTGGGTTTAAGAGTTTTGCCAATTTCTGATAGTTCGCGGATGTGATCGTAGCGGGTGCCGCAGCAGCCGCCGATGACTTGCACGCCTAAGTCTTCGACAAAGCGCATCAAGGCCATCTTTAATTCTATGGGCGTTAGTTTGTAGTGCGCGTGCCCGCCGATGTTTTCGGGTAAACCAGCGTTGGGAACGCAGGAAACGACGAAGGGCGAATGTTCGGAAAGGTATTTGACGTGTTCGGCCATGCGATCGGGCCCGGTGGCGCAGTTGAGGCCTAAAATGTCGATCGGGTACGGCTGCAAAATGGCTAGGGCGGCGCTGATGTCGGAACCGACTAACATTGTGCCGGTGGCTTCCATTGTGACTGATACCATTAACGGAATTCGCGCGCCTTTTTTCTTAAATACTTCTTCAATGGCATTTAATGCTGATTTAATTTGCAGCACATCTTGACAAGTTTCGACAATAAATAAGTCAACGCCGCCGTCATAAAGTCCTTCTGCTTGTTCGGCAAAAGCGGCGGTGAGAGTGTCAAAATCGATGTGTCCTAATGTTGGCAATTTGGTGCCTGGCCCGATCGATCCTGCGACAAATCGAGGTTTTTCTGGGGTGGAAAATTCGGCGGCGATACCCTTAGCGAGTTCGGCTGCCGTTTTGTTGAGATAATATGCTTTGTCTGCCAAATCGTACTCGGCGAGAACGATGGAAGCCCCGCCAAAGGTGTCTGTTTCGATGACATCGGCCCCTGCTTCGAGGAATCCCCGGTGCACGTTGGCGACTGCTTCCGGTTTGGTGTGGACGAGATATTCGTTGCAGCCTTCGTATTCTTTGCCGCCAAAGTCTTCTGCGGTGAGGTTTTGGACTTGCAGGTTGGTTCCCATCGCGCCGTCGAAGACGATGACGGGGCGCGAGGGGTGGTGGAGTCGATCGAGGAATCTGCTATTCATAAGCGGTCAAAAAAAACGCAGGTGCTATATATTTACAATTTTATCTATTGTGCAATATTGTCAACAATTATGTGACTGTTGGCAAACGACTAATTACTGAAGGATTTAATGCTGCTGACAATAGTTCGATCGTACCTGTAATTTTACCGATCGCCCTGGATAATTGTCAAAATTCTGTTGTGGGTGAGGCTGCGGGGGGAACAACGGGCTAGTTGTGAGGGATTTTTTCGCTTAACTGTTGAGGAATTTGGCGAAAATGCGATCGAAATAATTAAACGAGTGATGTTTAAGGGTGATTTAATTCTCGGCTGTCTCGTAGTTAAGCTGATAACTACGATTGCTACTCCTGGTGCAAGTAATGGTTTGAATGTTTGTTCTACTAAGAGACGGAATTCGATCGGAACCCATTGCTTGTTCATCAGATGTTTCCTTGATTAGTAAAAGAACTGATTGAAGAATGGTTGGTACCGAAGAAGCGATAGCAAATGGAATTAAGTGGGTACCTGCACAGCTATCTTTATGGATAACTCGAAAAATTCACAAATTAGGTTGTCGGATGGTCTTAAGGGTGTAGAAACAGCAAACATTGTTACATCAGGATAATTATGACCAAGAAATTGGGATACAAGCCCCTTCTTCAATAGCCGGCTTTTCTTGATTTCTAATATAATCCTTTAAAATCTCTAAAAGCGCACGCCCTACAGAAACAGCAAAATAACTAGGACTTCATAATGCTTCCTTGTGGGGCTTCTTATGTCCAGCCTGTCCGTAGCGACGGCTAGAGACCCCCTTTAATGCGTTAACTATTTGAGAGATAGACAACTTGGGCGGATACTCAATCAGCGCGCGAATATGATGGCCATCGCCCTTGAATTCCAGCACTTGAAAATTCATTTTTTCTGCCACATCTCGAAACGACTTTTCAATCAAATCAATACTTTCAACTGTAAATATAGACCGACGATACTTTGTAACACAGACCAAGTGTATTGTAAGTTCTGTAACAGAATGGCGTTCCCGCCGGTAAACAGTGGTCATACTTTGCAAACCAATATATAATTCGACCTACAGACCAATATCAATATAACCATGAAAACAAGGTTTCGTTACAGATTCTATCCAACAAGTCAACAGCATGAGAGCTTACCTCAGTTGTTTAGATGCGTCTGGGTAGTCGGGAACGATGGTCTAGCTCTGTGCAAACCGTCTCAAAAAAAGCCAAGTTCGGTTGAATTACAAAAAGTAGTAATAACCAGACGAAAAAGACCGAAAAAATTTTTGGTTAAGTGAAGCTTCTAACATTCATTCACAGCAGTCTCTAGCTGATTTGGAAGCAGATTTCAAGAACTTTTTCAACTGCTGTAAAGGAAAGCGGAAAGATCGTAAAGTTCGGTATCCTCAATAAAAAAACACACACAGCCCATTGTCGCGATTTAGGATTGGACGTTTTTCCTTTAAGAATGGCGGTGTCTATCTAGCTAAAATTGGTATCGTCAACCCAGTCTGGTCAAGAAGTCTCCCGTCTCAACCTAGCTTCGTCACAGTAATCAAAAATTGTGCAAATCGCTATTTTCTGAGTTTTGTCGTAGAAGTTCAACCAATTCAATCTGAGGTGAAAAACCATAGTATCGGAATTGACTTAGGGATGAAAACTTTGGCAGTGATGAGCAATGGTGAAAAAGCTGAAATTCCTATTTATAAGAAGTTAGACCGAAAAGCTCGTAAACTCCAACGCAAATTAGCCCGTCAGCTAAAACATTCTCAAAGAAGAAATGTAACTCGAATCAAGATTGCTAAATTACATAATCCCATTGCCGATACCCGTCAAGATTTCCTGAATAAAGTGTCAACCAAAATAGTCAAGCAAAACCAAGGGATTATTCGGGAAGATTTGAAGGTGTCAGGAATGCTGAAGAATCGGAAACTATCAAAGACGATTAGCCAACAAGAATGGAGAGAATTTAGAACTCTCTGTGAAGCCAAATCCGAGAAATTTGGCAGAGATTTTCAAGTAATTAGTAGGTGGGAACCTACTAGCCAAGTCTGTGCGGACTGTGGCTTTAACTGGGGAAAAATTGATCTGTCTATCCGTTCATTGCTTTGCATGAGTTGTGGCACTGAGCAAGACAGAGATGAGAATGGGGCTAAAATTAGATAGAAAGTCGGGATGGGGAATCGGCACGACTCTAAACGGGCGCAGAGGGTTTGTCAGATTAGCAACGGTTAGCAGAACCCTATGAAGTGTCAAGAATCACCCCACCTTCAGGTCGGTGAGTATTTTAATGAGTTAGATTTTTCGTTCATCTTTCGCTCAATTGTCCATCTTACTGAGTCTGCTTATCGTGTAAAGCTTACAGCAGGTCACTCAGTTTTCGCTCAGACGCAGAACAGGTTCCCTAGATTGAGCGAGGGTAGGAGCTAGGATGGCGGAAAGTGGTAAAATAAGTCAGAAAGATTAATTCAAATCCTGTCATCCAGATTATAAAATTAAACTGGATATTCCGGAGCAAGTGAGTTTGTTTTGGGCGATCGTCCGGGTGTGTATATTTCGGGTTGGAATAAATTAATCGATCGGGCGATCGAGGGTTTTAATTCCCCTTTGCTAAAAAATCAACTGTAGCCACTGTTTTGGCAAAGGGAATTATAGAATAAAACGTAAACAATCAGAGCAGCAGTAGAGAATAGAGAACAAGTCTTTGTCTTCTCCCTCTGTGATGATTTGGAACAGTGTTTAATAACAGCTAGTTGCTCTATGCTGAGAACTTTGACTAAGGTTTGAAACCGGAGGCAAGTATAAATACTGCAATAATGTATAAATATTGCAATAATTCTTAAATACCCGTTCATCAAGATTTACATCTTGAGATAGATGAATTAATAGGTGAATGAGCTTATAATAAAATTTACTTGTTAGCGTGCCTAAAATTAACCCAAAAACCGGAGGATATTCCAATGCAAATAAGTCGCAAAGGCTTCGGCTCGTGCTCTCGCTGCGAAACAGTACCCGCAAAAATAGAGAGCAGCGGAGGTCTATACCTGTGGTTTCCCGTATCGCACACGCTGACCAAGGTTATTTCTGCACTGGGTAAGGCTAAACTTGAATTCCGGCTTTTAGAAGAGAGCAAGTGCTTGTACGTTATCCTTGAGGGAATAGCGAGAGAAGATTTTAGCGCCCTAGCGTCATCGGTGCTGACAACTCAAGAGTTGAAAGAGACAAAAGTTTTGTGGATGCGCGAAGTTGAACAGCCAAAACTTAGCGATTTTTATCGCAGCACTTCCTTAGACTCTTTTATTAATTTGAGTAACTCTGATTGGCTGTTAGATTTATTGTACGAAGAACGCATTACGACGCATTTTCAGCCCATTGTTTACACCTCAGATACTTCTAAAATTTTTGCCCATGAAGCACTACTCCGAGGAATTGACGAGCAGGGAAACTTAATTTATCCGGGTCGGATTTTTGCCCAAGCAGAATCAGCAGGCATAATTTTTCAACTAGATGCTTTGGCCCGGACTCGCGCTATTCGAGAAGCCCATGTTTACAATCTCAAAGAACTACTTTTTATTAATTTTTCTCCTACTTCAGTTTACGATCCCGCTACGTGCCTGCGAATGACGGTGCGGGCGATTGATGAAGCTGGAATTCCCCACAGCAATATTGTTTTTGAGGTAGCCGAATCTCAGCACCCTCCCGATATCGATCACTTGATTAAGATTCTGAGGTTTTACCGGGAGGCGGGATTTTTAATTGCCCTGGACGATTTTGGTAGCGGTTCTTCTAATTTAAATTTGATGCACCAACTGCGTCCAGATTTTATTAAGTTGGATATGCAATTGATTCGCAACGTCCATCAAGATTATTATAAGGCACTCATTACGGAAAAGATGTTAGAAATTGCTGCTCAATTAGAAATTAAAACAGTGGCTGAAGGTGTGGAAACTTTGGAGGAGTTTGAGTGGGTGCGAGAACGGGGAGCAACTTTGGTTCAAGGTTATTTGATTGCTAAGCCGACTTCTCCGCCGATCGCAGTTACGAGCTATATTGGTGGTGTTGAAGCAGTGCCTATGTCTGCTTAAATGGTTTTCAGTTGCGATTTAGAGCTACCTTTTGCTCGTACCCCAGAGCCGGGGGACGCATATCGGGAGGCTTTGCCTCCATTAAAATGAGACAAGATTTTGAAGGCAGAGCCTCCCGATATTCATTACCAGGCAGAGCCTGGTAACGAGGATAACTAGCATTTTAAACGCTCAAATTGCGTCGCAGAAAGCTTTCTAAGGATTCCATTCTCATGCCGTAGATTGATTCCAAGTTTTGCACTTCTTCGGGAGTGCAGAAATACTCGTTACCCAGCAATACCCGCAAAGTTCCTAAGTCTTTTTGAGCTTGAGGATTCAATAAACCCAAGGCATTTCTCAAACCGTCAAACACAACCAGCGGCGGGTTGATTACCATCGGTTCGCGATTGAATAAGCGTCCAAAAATCCGGGGAATGTCGTCTCTTGTCAGCACATCCGGGCCACCGACTCGCAGAATTTGGTTGCGGGCGCCTTCGACTGTTGAGGAGTCGGCGGCAATCTTTGCTAAGTCGTCGGTACTGACAACAGAGGTGCGGTTTTTGCCGTCGCCAATCAGCAGGTAAAGTCCGGTTTCTCGAAATCTTTCTGCTAGCGGTAACAAGCTGGAAGCAAAACCTGCAGGCCGCAAGATTGTATAATTCAAGCCGCTGTTTTGCAGGTATTTTTCTACTTCTCGCTTGGCTTTGAATACTGCGGAATCTTCGTATCCCCGATCGACTCCCAGTACCGAAATAAAGACAAAGTGCTGCACTCCGGCTTCTTTGGCGCAGTCGATCAATTCTATGTTAGCGCGGTAGTGTACTGCTTGAACGTCGCCGCCGGTGCCGTGGCTGCTGATGATGTATTGCACTCCTTGGCAGGCTTTTTTAATATCTTTGTCTTGTTTTAAGTCGCCGATAAAAATCTCGGCGCCTCGGTTTTCTAGTTCTGAGTAGCGAGATGCGAGGCGAACGAATGCGCGGACAGGCTTCTCTTGCTGTCTGATTTCTCGTACAATTCGGCGGCCTAGTGCGCCTGTTGCTCCAGTTACTAAGAACATAATTTTTAGTTGTTGGTTGTTATTAACCTTATAACCGATAGATCAAATTTCGACAATTACGGGGGCGTGGTCGCTGGGTTTGATTAATTTTCTGGGAGCAATATCTATTGTACAGTTTTTTGCTTGTTCGTAGAGGGGAGGGCTGAGATAATGGTGGTCGATTCTCCAGCCGTTGTTGCGGGGAAATGCGGCGGCGCGATAGTCCCACCAACTATAATGGCCGCCTTCTGAGGTGAATTTGCGAAAGGGGTCGTTTAATCCTAATTCTATGATTTCTGTGAGTGCGAGGCGCTCGGCGACAGACAAGCCGACGGAGTTAGCATTGGCTTTGGGATTGTGGATATCTCGATCGTCCGGGACGATGTTGAAGTCGCCGCAAATGCACAAGTTGGGGGATTTATCCAGTGCTATTTTGAGGTATTCTTGCAGCAGTTTGAGCCACTTTAGTTTGTACTCATATTTCTCGCTGCCAACTTCGGAACCGTTGGGAACGTATACGCAAATAATGCAAATATCGTCTATAACCCCGGCTATTAGGCGTTTTTGTTCGTCAAAAATATCTGCGGTTTTGTCGCCGAGAAGGGGGGAAAATCCGGTGTTGATTTGCGTTAGGGGCGATCGGCTAAAAATGGCAACGCCGTTGTAGGATTTTTGACCGGAAATGTAGCAGTTGTAGCCCAGGTTGATGAAGGGTTCTAGGGGGAAGTCTTTATCGGGAACTTTGGTTTCTTGGAGGCA
>NZ_JAUBQU010000112.1:0-20033 GCF_036701435.1 Microcoleus sp. Pol12A5 | reverse complement strand
ACGTCCTTTTTTTCACATTTTGGCACCAAATGCAAGGGCTAATTGAGAATGGTGCAAGATCTCAGTTTTAACCGACTGAATAGCTAAGACTCTATAGCGAACACTGAATAGCCAAATCAAACCATCGCTCATTTCAGTCCTCTTGAGAGGACTTGCGCTATTAGACAGGGAATTCATTCCCTGGCGGACTGTCGGGCTGGCTACTGTATTTCTGCTATTTATTCTTCATTTCCAACCAAACGAGCATAAGATCCTCCCAGCTTTTGCAACTCCTCATGAGTGCCTCTCTGAACAACTTTCCCCCCTGCTAGCATAATAATTTCATCGCAATCTCGAATCGTGCTCAAACGGTGAGCAACCACAATACAAGAAGTACCGCGACGCCTCAAATTGCGATCGATAATTAACTCTGTTTCAGCATCCAGAGCACTTGTAGCTTCATCCAGCACCAACACCGCCGGATTTCTTACTAACGCCCTGGCAATTTCCAAACGCTGCCGCTGTCCGCCGCTCATATTTGTCCCCCCTTCATTGAGTTGAGCATCGTATCCTCCCGGCATATTCAAAATAAGTTCGTGAATTGCCGCATCAATGCACGCTTGCACTAAATCTGATTCCGGTACTGTCGGGTCCCAAAGCGTCAGATTTTCCCGAACAGTGCCGGCAAATAGAAATATCTCTTGTTCGACCATTGCCAGCGAATTTGCTAGGATAGAACGGGGAATCAAATTGCGGGGAACCCCGTCAAATAAAATTTCGCCATTCATTGGTTCGTAAAGGCCGGTCACAAGTTTGGCAATAGTAGATTTGCCCGAACCGCTGCCCCCAACTAACGCTACCCGCTGACCGGGTTTTACGGTTAAGTTCAAGTTGTCAATTAGCGGCGCTTCCAAGCGGCTGTAGCCAAAACTAACACCGCGCAATTCAATGCTTCCTTGCAGGTGAAAAGAATCGGGTGCAAGGGCGGCGCGACCGTTTTTACTATTAAAAGAATCGCGGTCTGCTTCTGGATCGATCGGGTTTTGCAGAACGTCATCAAGTCGGTTTAAATCGGCTTCTAATTCTTGCAGAGTGCTGCCAAAATTGACTAGATTGTTGACTGGTCGGAGGAATTGTTGAGTGAGACTTTGATAGGCAATTAACATCCCGATACTCAAACCGCCGTTCATCACCCGCAAGCCCCCGACACCTAAGATAGCAGTTGCAGCTAATGCCGTTAAAAAGGCTGGTAATATTGACAATATTTGAGTGGGCAAAGCCAATTCTTGCTGGGCGTTGCTCATTTTGGCATAGTACCCGGCAAACTTAGAAAATAAATCGAATTCTAAACCGCTAGCTTTGACAGTTTCTATAGATTGAATGCCTGCGATTGCAGCACCGCCAACCTTACCTGTTTCCTGAGCTAATCTGGTGTTAGCATCGACGCGGCTGCGGGATAAAGATTGCAGTGTCAAAAAGTTTAAGGCTGCAAAAACAGCAGCAACACTGGTCAATACCCAGTCGTACATAACCATAATTATTGCATAGAAAACCATCATCACCGCGTCGATCGCAGTTGCAGCAAGTTTCCCCGATAAAATTTCAGCAACCTTATCATTAACTTGGCAGCGACTGCTAATTTCACCGACAAACCGCTGGGCGTAAAATCCCACAGGCAAGCGTAAAGTATGCCAGAGAAACTGTCCCGACATCGAAATCGCCAGCTTGTTGGCCAGCCGCCGCAAATAGAAAAGCCGCATCCGCGCTAGCAGCCCTTGAACGACCGCCGCAAACAGCATTCCCAGTATTAAAGGCCGCAGCCACTCGTGACGGTTTTCGACGAGAATTTCATCTACAAAAATTTGGGTAAATGCCGCGCCAGCCAAACGGGGAACAGTCAGTAATAAACCAGCAATTAAACAAAATGCGATCGCCCAACGGGAACTTTGCAATCGGGAATCTAAAGCACTGGCAATATTCGGTTTTTTCCCACCCTTTTTAAACTCAGACCCAGGCTCAAAAGTCAAAACAACGCCAGTATAAGCCGACTTAAATTCTTCTAGGGAAACAGTCCTCGGCCCCGATGCGGGATCGTTGAGATAAACGCGCTTTTTCTTAATCCCCTCAACCACCAAAAAGTGATTGAAATTCCAAAAAACAATAAAAGGTGGCGGTACAGTTTTCAACTCTTCAACAGTTTTTTTAAATCCTTTAGCATCTAAGCCGTAAATTCGGGCTGCTTTGAGGATATTAGAAGCTTTACTGCCATCGCGAGAAACGCCGCACTCGCTCCGCAATTGGGCTAAAGGTACCGGGTGTTCCCAGTAACTCAAAATAATTCCTAAAGCAGCAGCACCGCACTCTACTGCTTCCATTTGTAAGAGGGTGGGAGTACGAACTCGCCTTAAGTTGCGCGGCGTAAAAAACTTGTGAATCCAGGGTATTTTCATCGGCTATAAGGCTGAAGCCCATCCATAATAAATTTTGCTGGTATTCGAGTCTCGATCCCCCTAAATTCCCCTGGTTGTTGGGGGACTTTGACTGCTCTTGTTCCCCCTTTGTTAAGGGGGGTTAGGGGGGATAGAGACTTAGATATAAACAAGAGAAACGGTCGGTGTAACGTATTTGTTGTCAGCAATTATCTCTCCATGGGGACGAAAAAAAATTGACTCATAACAGTTAGTAAACCCCAGTCAAAGACCGAAAAATAGGAATCACGTAAGAAATCGGTGCTAACTGCCCGATTTGAACCCGAACTAGCGCCGTAGTACCGGGGGAAATCTTGAGAGGAGGCCCGTTCGAGGAAGACCATTTATAACCGCTGATAGTGTTCGGATCTTGTTGCAATTCCACAAAGATTTGCACGGGAGCACCGCCGCCAGCGATGCTTTTGGCGATGCTGTCAGCCAAATTTTCATTGCCAATAATTGCCGACATATCTTGATTAGTAACTGGAAAAGGAGAAACTTGGGTTACTTTGCCGACAATGCCACCGTAGCGTTCTCGCTTGACGACGCTAGGGGTAACTTGTACGGTCATTCCCGGTTTAATTTGCTTACCGTCTCTGTCAGCAAAATAGACAAGACTGACCATTTTTTCGCGAGAATTCTCAGATTCAACTGTCCCGATTCTTGTACCGATGTTCAGCATTTGACCTGCAACGGCGCTAACTTCTAAAACGCGGCCGTCGTATTGGCTGGTAATTTTGCTGTCGGCCGTCAACTGATTCTGCAAGTGGGCAATCTTGCGTTTAACTTCCTGAATTTGATTTGTTTGGGCGATCGACTTCTCTAAATCTTGTTGAGCTAGTTTGACCGCTTGGGTTTCCATGTCTTTAATCTTAGTTTTGATTTCGTCAATTTTGTTAAGGTTTTGCAGGTACTCCCGTTCGGTGTTACTTTTCTGAACTTTAAGTTCTTGGAGATTGTTTTTAATTTCGTTAAGGCGGTTGAGATTTTGCAGGTACTCTCGTTCGGTATTGGTAGCTTCTACCTTGAGTTGCTGCCGGCTGTTTTTGAGGTCGTCAATTTTATTGAGATTTTGCAGGAATTCGCGATCGCTATTGGTTTTCTGAACGTCGAGTTCCTTTAACTGCGTTTCAATATCCGCCAGTTGCATCTGAGAGTCCGCGAATTCCTGTCTAGCTTGCAGCATTACATCCTCGCTGATCGCCCTTTCTTGTTCGTAAAGAACGCGACGAGTTTCAAACCGCTGCTGCAAAGTTTCCACCAAAGAAGTGATGTGCTGTTTTCGCTGCAAAAGACTGTCGCGTTTTTTGGCGATCGCGGCCAGAGTTTGCTGCCGCAATATCGGCGCAACTTGTTCCCGCCGCAAACTTTCTTCCAAACTTTGGCGTTTTTCTGCTAACGCTGTCAGAGTTTGCTGCCGCAGTACCGGCGCAATTTGTTCGCGGCGCAAACTTTCTTCCAAACTTTGGCGTTTTTGCTCTAATGCCGCCATACTTTGCTGGTGCAATAGCGGTGCAACTGACTCTCTATTTAAGCTTTCTTGAAGGTCTTTCTGCTGCTGTTCTAAGGTTTTTAATTCCAGGGCAATCTGCTGTTTTTGCAGCTTATTAGTATCTTGCTTTTGCCCTTGCAGTTCAGCTAATTTCGCTGTTTCTTGCTCTAACTGCTGCTTGAGGTCGAGTTTATTAATTCTGCCGATTTCCTGACCCCGTTTAACAACATCTCCAGGCTTGATATTCAGCTTTACCAATTGACCGGAACTAGCAGCTTGAAATTGCACGACTCGGCGGGGCAGAAGCAACACGCCTTGACCGGAAACAGTCAGCGGAATTCGCCCGATCGCACTCCAAACCCCCGCAGCCGCAACTAAACAGCCAATTGCAGTTAGTGGCAGCCACGATCGAGGACTAACCACCTGCATCATTTCGTCGAGGCGTTCCGGTGAAGATAAGCGATCGATCGCTTCGGTAGTGAAAAGTTTGTTTTGTTTTACCTGCATCAGCTATTCCTTTCGAGAGTGCGATCGCGCTGTCAGCAGGGGTGTATTTGAAGGGAAAATTCTTTGCAAGTCAATGGAGGCACAAACAATTTCCCAAAAAACGTTCAAAGCTTCCGTCCAATTACTTGAATCTTCTCACTCCTGTTTGCAGCTTGCCTGTAAAATCACTTTACGACAATTAACCCTCGTAAGACCTAACTAACAGTAGAGTTTTCAGCTAACAAAAAGACCAGCTTGCAGCCCATCTGCCGACGGGGGAATGACCCGAACTTTCGGCTAGGTATCGCCCGCAGCCAGTGTCTACACATTGGCCACCAGTTAAGTTAAAAACACTTTTGTCAATGAGTAGAATTACTCTAAGCTATCGAAGTAGCAACTTAAAATGTGGTGCGGTTTGTTCAAGGAGGTTGCAAGAAACACTGTTCAGGACTTCGCCCAGTAGCAGAAAAAGGGGAAACAATTAGCCGATTTTTAGGTTTTTGCGATCGCTGGACTATTCTTAAATCCAGATTTTGGGGTTCAGCAAAATACTCAACTTGGTCTAAAGCTAATACTTTTTGTTTAGCTATTATATAAAAATGATAAATCCCTCAATCAATCATCTCTAAAGCAATCGGCTCCAATGAAATTTCTAATTCCTCCCTCTGCAACTACATCTCCTATAGTAATCCTAAATCATTTGTGAATTTCTTACTCCCTCCCCTTAGTATAGTAAGGGGAGGGTTGGGGTGGAGTAAAAAGTTTACGACTCCTGCAAGGATTTCTATATTAAGGGTGCTAGTTTTGTTTTTGATAAGATGACTGAAGCAACCCTAGTGTAACAAAAGGTTCTAGTTTTGCTTGGTGTTTCTCTAATTTATACGCAGTAAACCGGGGGCGAAAATCTTTATTTCAAAAGCTTACTCTACACTGAATCTGCCTTTTGTCAATTGGGGAAGTTTAGTGTAATTGGTGATTGGTAATTGTAGGTGGGGTAGAACGAAGGGAAACCCCACCTACAATTACTATTAACAGTCAGCAGTCAACAGTCAGCAGTCAACAGTCAACAGTCAACAGTCAACAGTCAACAGTCAACAGTCAACAGTCAACAATTAATTGTTAACTGTTGACTGTTAAACTGAATGCCTGTGCCGAACTCGCTAGAAAATGCCTGAATGGCTGTTCATTCTCTCGATTTAGAACTTTTGGAGAGCTTACCCTCAAAAGGTTGAACTCCACTATTTGGATAGTTGTCATCGCTGGGGCTAAAAATCCGCACCGCTGCTTCCGAGACGTAACGCATCGCGTTTGCCAAAGATTTAGAAAGATTCATAGAATCTGCCTCTCTTGTCTGGGTTCTGATACTTTTAATATTACTCTGATCTTTGGGCGGTGGATGAGTTTAGCAATATTTATTTGAATTACTTATTGGTCTGCAACATTGAAGCAAGCTGAAGGTTTAAGAAATTACGTATTGTTGGACGATCGACCTTTTGCTGGTAGATTTTTCCTTGCTCAACTCAATCAGTGGCGATCGCCATCCCGACGCTCAGAAACCCGGTTTTCTACATATTTCCAAGGGCTGGAACCAAATATGTTCGTAAAAAATCGGGAACGCTTGAGTGTTTGTGCTTAATTCCTGAGTTTGTTAAAGTAAGTATTTATATTGATTTTACCATAATATTAATGTATCAATTAACCTAAATCCGTTATTAAAGGGCATAATCAGCGAATTTATTCCACAATATTTGCAATCTTTATCAAAATTTTACAAACAGATATGGTATTATTCACTATAATTAAAAAAAAGAAGTTTGTCCGGGGTTTTTCTTATGGAAACTGCGACAGAAAGCCTGCAGCTCACAGGTTTTGAAGAAATATTAGAAGACCGGGAACTGACGGTTTCTTCAGCAGATTACAGCCTTTTGACCGATCTCTACCAGCTAACGATGGCCGCTTGTTACGTCGGGGAAGGACTCGACGGGCGGGCATCGAGTTTTGAGTTGTTCGCGCGCAGGCTGCCAGAGGGTTTTGGCTACGCGATCGCGATGGGTTTGGCTCAAGTTATCGATTATTTGGAAAAATTTCGGTTTTCGCCGGCGCAAATTGAGGCTTTGCAGTCCACTGGCATTTTTGCCGGTGCCCCGGAGCGATTTTGGACTTTACTCGCCACAGCCCGCTTTACAGGAGATGTTTGGGCGGTGCCGGAGGGGACGGCGGTGTTTGCCAACGAGCCTCTGCTGCGAATTGAGGCTCCTCTGTGGCAGGCTCAGTTAGTGGAAACTTATTTATTGAATGCCATAAATTATCAAACTTTGATTGCGACGCGGGCAGCCAGACTGCGGGATGTGGCGGGCCCGGAGGCTATGTTGCTGGAATTCGGGACGCGCAGGGCTTTTGGCCCTCAAGCTGCTGTTTGGGCGGCTAGGGCGGCCCTGGCTGCGGGGTTCGATGGAACTTCTAATGTTTTGGCTGCTTTGAAGTTGGGCCGCAAGCCTGTCGGTACGATCGCCCATGCTTTGGTAATGGCTGTGGCTGCCCTCGAAGGCAGCGAGAATCAGGCGTTTGCAGCTTTTCACCGCTACTTTCCGGGGGCGCCGCTGCTGATCGATACTTACGATACTGTGGCGGCGGCGCGGATGTTGGCAGATCGAGTCAACAGCGGTGAAATGCAGTTGGAAGGCGTGCGGCTCGATTCGGGCGATTTGGCGCTGCTGTCTCGGGAAGTTCGATCGATCCTTCCGGGCGTTCCAATTTTTGCTAGTGGCGATTTGGACGATCGAGAAATTGCTAAATTAAAAAGTAGCGGTGCTTGCATTGACGGTTACGGTTTGGGAACCAAGTTGGTCAGCGGTTCCCCTGTGAACGGTGTTTATAAGTTGGTGGAAATTGACGGAATTCCGGTGATGAAAGAGGCAAGCGGCAAGGTAACATATCCAGGAAGAAAGCAAATTTTTAGACAGATTGAAAATGGGCAAATTCTCGGAGATTGTTTGGGATTGTCGGGAGAAAATATTCACAATTGCGATTCTTACTTACCATTAATGAAGTTGGTTGTCAAGGATGGCAAACGAGTCCAGAACCCGGAAAGTTTGGAGGAGATCGCCAAACGCACTGCTGCTTCAGTCGCCAGTCTTCGACCCGAAACTCGCCAACTTGACAACCCGATTTCGCCGTCAGTGGAAATTTCTACCGATTTGCAGAGTCTCACCCAAAAAACGAAAAAGAGTCAGTAGTCATTAGTCATTAGTCATAAATCAACGCCGTCAACAGTCAACAGTCAACTATTCCCCATTAACTATTAACAATATTACCGATTCCCTATGCAGAAAATTGCTCTTTTTGGAACCAGTGCCGATCCGCCCACAGCAGGACATAAAACAATTCTGAGTTGGCTTTCGCAACATTTTGACTGGGTAGCAGTTTGGGCGTCGGACAATCCTTTTAAGTCGCACCAAACTTCTCTAGAACACCGATCGGCAATGCTGCTGTTAATGATTCAAGAAATTAATTCGCCGAGACACAATCTTTGCTTGCATCCAGAGCTCAGCAGTCCAAGGACTCTAGAAACTGTGGAACAAGCAAGATTGCTGTGGCCGGATGCAGATTTGACACTGGTAATAGGTTCCGACTTGGTGGGGCAACTGTCTCGCTGGTACAAATTTGAACAATTGTTAAAAGAAGTGGACTTGCTGATAGTACCGCGACCCGGTTATCCATCAGAGCAATTAGATTTGTGGCAGTTGAGGCGCATGGGTGCAGACGTGGCGATCGCATCTTTGAGTGCTCCCAATGTTTCTTCTACTTCCTATCGGGAAACAGGAGACAGGGAAGCTCTGACTCCGACCATCGAAGATTACATCCATAGGGAGCATTTGTACGCATGGCACGAGGCACAAAAAAGAGCGAGGGTTGCTCATTAGCTGACTTTAAAGTAGGAGTAGATAATGTTATTTTTTCCGTAGATACCGTGCAGAACCGCTTGTTGGTGCTGTTGGTAATGCGGCAAGACGAACCGTTTATCGATTCTTGGAGTCTTCCCGGTACTTTGGTGCGTCAGGGCGAGTCTCTTGAAAATGCGGCTTACCGAATTTTGTCTGAGAAAATTCGGGTAAAAAATTTGTATTTGGAGCAATTGTATACTTTCGGAGAACCGGGCCGCGATCCTCGGGAAGTTACCAGGGGCGATCGTTATCTTTCGGTTAGTTATTTTGCTTTGGTTCGCTTTGAGGAAGCTGAGTTAATTGCTGGGAGTGTAGTGGCGGGTGTGGGCCACCGCGTCGGCGGTATTGCTTGGTATCCCGTGCAACAAGTTCCTAAGCTGGCCTTCGATCACAATCAAATTCTCGAATACGGATATCGACGACTGCGTAACAAACTTGAATACAGCCCGGTAGCTTTTGAAGTTTTGCCGGAACTTTTTACTTTGAGCGATTTGTATCAACTTTATACAACTATTTTGGGGGAAAATTTTTCTGATTATTCTAATTTTAGAGCTCGATTGTTGAAATTGGGTTTTTTGTGCGATACCGGTGTTAAGGTTTCGCGCGGAGCGGGCCGCCCTGCTAGTTTGTACCGCTTTGATGCGGCCGCTTTTGCTCCTTTCAAAAATAAGCCGCTGGTGTTTATCTAGCTGTTCCTTAGATGACATTCTGGGATCAATTTAGTAACATTAGAATAGAAGCTATTAAGGAGTGCAGACGATGAAAGACCCTGATGAATGCGCTAATATTCACGAAGTTCGGGAGGAAATTGATATTATCGATCGAGAAGTGATCGAGGCTTTGAGCAAGAGATTTCAATACGTCATCGCGGCAGCAAGGTTCAAAACGAGTGAAGCTAGTGTTCGATCGTTCGATCGCTTTCACGATATGTTACAGCAGCGGCGCGAGTGGGCTCAACAATCGGGTTTGAATCCTGATGTGGTAGAAAATATTTACCGGGATTTGGTAAATTATTATATTGAGGAAGAGTTGAAACATTACAAATCTGAGTAATCTTTCGCTACATTCAAATCTAGGACTATAGGAAAGTGAGTCCGCCCGGGCGGACTGTTAGCAATATTTATTAAGTGATTTGGTGATATGAAAATTGCGATCGCACAACTCAATCCTACTATTGGTGATATCTTGGGCAACTCCAACCTAATTCTGGAGGCTGCGAAAAAAGCTGAGGTTGAGGGCGCAAACTTATTGCTAACACCGGAACTTTCCCTGATCGGTTATCCGCCGCGCGATTTGTTAATTAATCCGAGTTTCATTGCAGATGCAGGTGCACAGTTGCAGCAACTGGCGCAAGCTTTGCCACGAAAGTTGGCAGTTATAGTAGGCACAGCCTTACCTAATGCTAAGGCTGTTAAACTCGGCGGAAAATCATTGTTTAATAGCGCTGTTTTGTTGCAAAATGGCGTTGTCAAACAAGTTTTTCATAAACGCTTGTTGCCTACTTATGATGTATTTGATGAAGATAGATATTTTGAACCTGGAGAAAACAGCAATTACTTTTCTATTGGCGAAGTCAAAATTGGCGTGACAATTTGTGAAGATTTGTGGAACAATGAGGAATTTTGGGGTAAACGCAGTTACGCAGGCGATCCTGTTTCCGATCTGGCAAAATTGGGGGTAGATTTAGTGGTGAATTTGTCGGCATCGCCTTACTGTGCGGGGAAGCGGGGAGTGCGATCGGCGATGTTGCAGCACAGCGTCATCCGCTGCGCGATACCGATTATTTACGCTAATCAGGTAGGGGGAAATGACGATATTATTTTTGACGGCAGCAGTTTTGCTGTGAATCGAAAGGGTGATTTGATTCAGGTATTAGCTTCTTTTGAAACGGATTTTGCGGTGCTGGAATATGACGCCGCTAAACAAGATTTAGTTGGCAGCAATCAGCCAAGTGCAGCAGGAAGTGAGGCTGCGCCGTTGAGTTTTCATCCGGCAGAAGGAGATGCAGAAATTTGGGCTGCTTTGGTTTTAGGAGTGCGAGATTATGTCCGCAAGTGCGGTTTTTCTAAGGTTGTACTCGGTTTGAGTGGCGGGATAGATTCGGCTTTGGTGGCGGCGATCGCCAGTTGCGCGATCGGGCCAGAAAATGTTCTAGGGGTGTTGATGCCTTCTCCTTACAGTTCGGATCATTCGGTTAATGATGCTTTGGAATTAGCCCGAAATCTGGGCGTTGCGATCGAACTATTGCCGATCGGCGATTTGATGAAAACTTACGATCGCACTCTCGCCAATTTGTTTGTCAACACAACTTTCGGGATTGCTGAGGAAAATATTCAATCGCGGATTCGAGGCAATCTGTTGATGGCAATTTCTAATAAGTTCGGACATTTGCTGCTTTCGACGGGCAATAAGTCGGAAATGGCGGTGGGTTACTGCACTCTCTACGGCGATATGAATGGGGGATTGGCGGTGATTTCCGATGTCCCAAAAACTCGCGTTTATTCGCTTTGTCGGTGGCTGAATTCTGGCGGATATGTAGGGAAAGTGTCCCCGTGCCCGCCCCTGGGAAAGGAAATTATTCCGGTTAATATTATTACTAAAGCGCCGAGTGCTGAACTGAAACCGGGGCAAATTGACCAAGATTCTTTGCCGGATTACGATGTTTTGGATGACATCTTGCAGCGGTCGATCGAACATCACGAATCTGCCCAAGAAATTGTCGCTGCAGGACACGATGAAGCCGTGGTTAAACGTGTAGTAAAATTAGTGAGGCAAGCGGAGTTTAAACGGCGGCAAGCAGCCCCTGGTTTGAAAATTAGCGATCGAGCTTTTGGTACCGGTTGGCGGATGCCGATCGCCAAATCTTCATTTTATTAAACGCATCATTAAACGCAAAATGGTTAACATCGACGGTAGTTTCGGCTTCGATTTTCTTCTGGGAACTCTCAGCAACGATACGATTAGAGGATTTGCGGGTAATGATACTGTTCAAGGTTTGGGGGGAAACGACCGGATTTTTGGCGATCGGGAAAATGATTTGCTGGCAGGAAATGAAGGCGCTGATACGCTGTCTGGCGGTCAGGGAAGCGATACCATCTATGGAGGACAAGAGTCGGATTGGATATTTGGCGATCGGGGTAACGATTTGCTAATAGGCGGCGAAGGCGGGGATATCTTGACAGGAGGCGGGGGGGAGGATTTATTTGTGATTGAAATAACCTCCGCCGCATCTACTATTACTGAAGCCGATATAATTACAGATTTTGGCAACGGCAATGATAAAATTGTCTTGACAGAAGGCATGAAGTTTAGCGATTTAGAGCTTTCTGTTTCTGACAACCAAACTATTATGAAAGATAAAGATTCTGGCAAATATTTAGGAGTTGTTTCGGGAAATTCTAATCTGACTGAATCCAACTTTATTTCGCTGTTTGGCGGGATAGATAGGGGTCAGCTTTTGCCAATTTCGGTTAACACGATTATAGCCGATCGCGCGATCGGACTGGAAGTGGCGCAAACTCCCCAAGAGCAAGCCACAGGTTTAATGTTTCGGACAGAATTGCCAGACGACAGAGGAATGTTTTTCCCGATCGAACCCGCGCGAAACGTGCGTTTTTGGATGAAAAACGTGTTGATTGAGCTCGATATGGTTTTTCTGCGGGAAGGCGTAGTGCAGGCGATAATTCCTAACGTACCGCCGTGTTTGAGCGAAACCTGCCCCAACTACGGCCCGGATGTTCCCGTTGACGGAGTTATTGAACTCAGAGGCGGAAGGGCGGCCCAATTGGGACTCAAAGTTGGCGATCGGATTCCCAATTTACCCTAAAAGGTATATGATTTTATCGCAGCCTTCAACATTTGTGCATCCAATGAATCCTATTGAATTAAAAATAATCCCCCATCAAACTCAAGACAGTTTAGCTTACCAACATTTGCGATTGCGTATTACAACTCAAGACGGTATCATCACGCCAAATGATTTACAAGGTTTGAAACTTCCTCAACACGTTCAATTGAGCCAAGGAATTGTCATTGAAGGTAGAGGAGCAATTTGGCTTTACGGGTATTTAGTACACGAATGTCATCCTGCGGCTTGGGTTGGATGTTACGATCCGCGATTAGAAGGTGCCGTGGTAGTAGCGACGCACAAGCACGAGGTATCAGTTGGACAGGTATTAAAATTGAGTTTACCGAGCGATTAAGACTCTCCGTAGCGGGTGTAGCGGCTTTGGTTTTGAATGCCAATCCGAATCTTACTCCGGCCCAAGTTGAGTATATCTTCACGACAACAGCCAACCCAAATGGGATAATAGCCTAGAAAAAATAGGCAGCCACTATTCAGAAACATTAGTCGATCGCCATACAACCGCGCAAATCTGTTTTGTCCGAACCTCCGCGCGGATGGGATGTGGATGCAATCCAGCAATGGCAAATATTGATTGACTTCGCAGTTAGAAGTTTGGCATAAACTCGGCGGTTCTAGTTGTCGAACTTGTGAAGGTTAAATTCAAAATTTTAGCAAGCAAGTAGGATGGAACATGAGCTCGCAAGTAAGTCCTATACCAAGGGAGTTTCCAGGCTAGTATCCAACAGTTGCTGCATGAATTTGGCAAAGTTATGTTGACAGCGATAAAAGCATAACTAGGTACAGTCTTTTTGCTGGCGCGCAGACATGACAAGCGTGGAGAGTTACAAAAATTAATCTGTTTTCTACTTTCGCTTGCGGCAAGTAACAGTTAATACCGCATATTCCAGGTTCATGAACTAGAGTAGCAGCTATATTGTGTGGTGTTAATCTGTAGGGTGCGAATCTGCGAGATATTCGATAAAACTTGCAGATTGTTGATGGCAACGCACCTTACTTGCTGGACTTTTCAATGCTTTTTACCTATGCCTGTTTCTCACAAATCATTTAGGATTGCTATAAATTGAGAGGGGTTTAATAATATTGAGGAATTGCTGCAAAATGGTGGACGAATGATTAGGCCGCCAAACAGCAGTTAATTGAGTGGTGGTCGTTTGTTCCTGAATCTGACGATAGACCACTCCTTCGCGTTGAATATTCTGTACGTGAGATGGCAGAATGCTGATACCTGTTTCGCCTGCGACTAATCCCAAAATTGTGACCATAAAGACGGCTGTTTGAGCAACTTTAGGAACAAACCCTGCTTGCGAACATACATGGTAAATTTCCTCAGATAAGCCAGCCACAATCTGATGAAGGGGCATTACAAATTCTTGATCCTTTAGGTCGGAAAGCGAAATTTTGGATTGGGCTGTAAGCGGATGGTTTTTGGGTAAAACGACGACAAGTGGTTCTTGCGTGAGAGACATCGTTTCTAAATCATTGGCTTCAGAAATATCGTGGTAGAGATAAAGAAAAATGATATCAGTCTGGCGATCGCGCAACCTCTGAATTAAGAAAGCACTGTGTTCTTCCTGCAAAATCAGTTGTACCTCTGGATATTGCTGTCGAAAATTTCGCAGAATCTCTGGAAAGACACCATTCGCAATCGAACTGGGAAAACCCACCGTCAAATAACCCAATTCACCCTGATCGATGCGCTGGGTTTTATGTACCGCTTGTTCTAACTGTACCAAAGTTGCGCGAGCTTCTTCTAAAAACGCTTGTCCTGCTGGGGTTAGCTGAATCGGGTGACTTTTGCGATCGAATAGCTTCACACCCAGTTCAGCCTCTAAATCTTTAATTTGTTGACTTAGGGGGGGTTGGGCAATGTGCAATCGCTTGGCGGCGCGACTAAAGCTCAGTTCGTCTGCCACTGCAATGAAGTAACGAAGATGGCGAAGTTCCATAGGTTATACGATTTTAGATTTTAGATTTTAGATTTGAACGATTGGGAATGAATGATTACTATGATGGTTTGGAGCAAGGGCCTACAGTTACATTCTCTTTTGTAACGGGGATTAAATACTATATTTTTTAAGTATATTTTTATATAAAAAATAGTATTTGACATATAGAACTAACTTCTTTATCTTGAAAGTAATAGTTATAAGTTTCGGCACGAAATACCCATTTAAGTATTGCTTAATGAGGATTATTCATGATTTCGCAAGTAATTCGACGAGTTGCAGTTGTAGGAGGAACCCACGGAAACGAGTTGACTGGGGTTTATCTGATTAAGAAGTTTCAACAATTCCCAGACTTACTGAAACGATCGAGCTTTGAGGTGGTTACTCTATTAGCTAATCCTCAAGCGGTAAAGTCCAATCGGCGTTATGTCGATCGCGATTTGAACCGTTGCTTTGCCGAGGAAGATTTGTCTAACCCAGATTTGATGGGTTACGAGAACAGACGTGCTAAGGAAATCTCCGCCCAACTATGTCCGAAAGACGAACATGGGGCTGATGCGATCGTTGACCTTCACAGCACAACGGCCAACATGGGGCTGACAATTTTACCATCTAGCAAACATCCATTCAATTTGCAATTATTAGCTTATTTGAGTGAGATCGAGCCCTCACTGCGAGTTTGTGTGGGAGAGCATTCTGGTGAGGATGCCCCAATGCTTCGATCGCTGTCTGCTTTCGGTGGCACCGTAGAAGTTGGGCCCATCGCCCAGGGAGTCGTCAATGCCCATCAGCTTCAGCAAACCGAAATGCTGGTTCACGCCATTCTGGATTATCTCGACGCACAAAATCGGGGAAAGCCGCTTCCTATACCATCACATTTGACTGTATATCAGGCGATCGGCTCAGTAGACTATCCCAGAAATTCAGTAGGTGAACTGCAAGCTGCGATCCATCCCCAACTTCAGTTCAAAGACTATGAACCCTTACATCCCGGTGAACCGATGTTTCTCACATTTGCGGGAGAATCACTCCCCTATCAAGGAGAATCTACTGTTTTCCCTGTATTCATTAACGAAGCTGCCTATTACGAAAAACACATAGCGATGGTTTTGACGCAAAAACAACAGCTTCAGCTTGAAACGGCATAACTTCCCGAAAAATATGACTTTTATGAAATTAGGGTTATGACTTTTATGAATTCAAGCAATGAATTTATGAATAGACTTATCATCTCGCATCGGGAATAATCTTAATTAATTTAAAATCCAGCATTGTTTCCCCTAAACACCAGTGAATCTCAAATTATCAGGAGTGAATTTATGGAAAGTACGCTCGGTATATTTGCAATCGATCGCGAACAGCAGCTCACACCAGCATTAACAACCTTTGGTAATAGCGGTCAGCTTAATTTTTTCACTGCCTCCAGTCAATTTAACGGTAGCGTTCCCGGCAACGGCTTTGACACGGCTAACTTGAAAGCGATCGGCAGCAACGAACCACAACAAATAGCAAATTTTATAGTATCTCAAAATAGCGAGATTTTCAGTTACTCAGGCAGCGATCGAGCCACTAGCAGTACATCTCCCGTTCAACAAAAATCGAATTCAGAAGCCATGACTGCCGGCACAGATCCGCTAACGGGAATGAGAACGCCTTCTCAGTTGAATTTCTCAGACCCAGACAACTCCTTAGCCACTGCACGCAACATTGGTGTTGCTGATAACAATCGCCTCACCTTCAATGATTTTGTCGGAGTTGACGATAACGAGGATTATTATCGCTTTACTATTAACAACAATAGCGATGTAAGCTTGCGTATCGATGTTTTGAATGGAGCAGGAATCGAGTTGATTCAAGACAAGAATCGCAACGGCGAGGCTGATTATGATGAACTTCTTGGCAGCGATTATGCCTCACCCGGTGCATCCGGCGAGATAAATTTATTCAACCTGACTCCTGGAGATTACTATGTCGCAGTTTATAGTTACTTTGACTATAAGAATTACAACCTGAATCTGGCTGCAACGCCTGCTACTGGTTTTAGCAGCAATTACGGATACGGTTTAGTGGATGCAAATGCAGCAGTAGCCCGCGCTTTTAACAGTCCAGTTAAGTTCCCCGAAGTTCCTAATTTGGGCGGGAATGATTGGGCAAGAGACATGGTAAATGCGCCGGAAGTTTGGCAGGGCGGAATTACCGGAAATGGGATTGTTGTAGCTGTCGTCGATACCGGCGTTGACTACACCCATCTCGATTTAGATGCCAATATTTGGCAGAATGCGGATGAGATTCCCAATAACCGAATTGACGACGATCGCAACGGATATATTGATGATATTCGGGGTTGGGATTTTGCGTCTGGTGATAACAACCCGATGGACGAGAAGTTTTTAAGAAATGGTCAGCTTTTCGGTCACGGGACTCACGTAGCAGGTGCGATCGCGGCCGAACGCAATGGTTTTCACATCACAGGAGTTGCCCCGAATTCCAAGATTATGCCTGTGAGAGTTTTGCCGACAGTTGGTTTCGGTAATCCGATTAATATTGCTGCTGGAATTCGCTATGCTGCTGATAATGGAGCTAATGTAATTAACTATAGTGCGGGCGGCTGGTTTCCTAGCAGGGAAATTGATGACGCAATTAAGTATGCAACAGACAAAGGAGTTGTTGTCGTCATGTCAGCAGGAAATGATGGTTTTAGCGAACCAGGTTATCCAGCTAGATATGCCGATCGCTTCGGAATTGCTGTGGGAGGAATTGATATAAATGGCAGGATGGATCAATTATTTAACCGTGCAGGTTCCCGACCTTTGGATTACGTAGTTGCACCGGGAGTAGATATCTTTTCTACAACTCCCGATAACACCTACAAAACCTACAGCGGCACATCGATGGCAGCCCCTCACGTAGCGGGTGTAGCGGCTTTAGTTTTGAATGCCAATCCGAATCTAACTCCGGCTCAAGTTGAGCAAATTTTGACTTCAACAGCCAACCCAAATGAGATAATAGCCTAGAAAAAATAGGCAGCAACTATTCAGAAACATTAGTCGATCGCCCTACAACCGCGCGAATCTGTTTTGTCAGAAGCTTGGGGCGATCGACAAAACACTCGTAAATTTAGCAAATTTGCAATTTTAGTGTGAGGACTTATGACCATTACTCGCGTCTCTGTTGACTCAGCAGGCGATCAGGCGATCCGCTTCTCAGTCGGCTCCTCCATCTCCGCCGATGGCCGGTTTGTCGCGTTTGCATATGGCACCAGCCTCGTACCGGCGGGCGCTAGCGGTAGCGGCGACATCTTCGTGCGCGACTTATCAACCAATACTACCACCCCCGTCTCTGTTGACTCAGCAGGTAATCGGGCGATGGGTGTGGGGTTCTTCCCAGGTTCCTTCTCTCCCTCCATCTCCGCCGACGGGAGGTTTGTGGCGTTTTATTCTAATGCCACCAACCTCGTGCCGGGGGACACTAACTCTTACGGAGCCATCTTCGCGCGCGACTTGTCAACCAATACCACCACCCTCGTCTCTGTTGACTCAGCAGGCAATCGGGGGAACAACTACTCCTTATCTCCCTCCATCTCAGCCGACGGGAGGTTTGTGGCGTTTTATTCTAATGCCACCAACCTCGTGCCGGGGGACAACTATAACTTCGACATCTTCGTGCGCGACACGCTCGCCAATACCACCACCCCCGTCTCTGTTGACTCAGCAGGCGATCGGGGGAACAATGACTCCTACCGCCCCTCCATCTCAGCCGACGGGAGGTTTGTGGCGTTTGAATCTGATGCCACCAACCTCGTGCCGGGGGACACTAACAATGGCAGAGACATATTCGTGCGCGACACGCTCGCCAATACCACCACCCGCGTTTCTGTTGACTCAGCAGGCGATCGGGGGAACAGTGACTCCTACCGCCCCTCCATCTCAGCCGACGGGCGGTTTGTGGCGTTTGAATCTGATGCCACCAACCTCGTGCCGGGGGACACTAACAATCGCAAAGACATCTTCGTGCGCGACACGCTCGCCAACACCACTACCCTCGTCTCAGTCAGTTCCAGCGGCGATCGGGCGATCGGTTTCGATTTCTTCCCAGGTTCCAGATCTCCATCCATCTCGCCAGATGGAAGATTTGTGGCCTTTTCATCTGATGCCATCAACCTCGTGCCGGGAGACACTAACTATTACGAGGACATCTTCATGCGCGACACGATCGCCAAAACCACCACTCTCGTTTCTGTTTCAGGGGCTGGCGATCGGGGGAACGGCTACTCCTTATCTCCCTCGATCTCAGCCGACGGGCGGTTTGTGGCGTTTTATTCTCAGGCCGCCAACCTCGTGCCGGGGGATACCAACAATAGCGGTGACATCTTTGTTGTTGACTTAACCAGCACTCCAGGTGGCAACAATAACTCTGCAAACGTCATCAACGGCACTCCCGGCAACGAGAACCTCACTGGCACTCCCGGCAACGACACCATCAACGGTTTGGCAGGCGATGACGTGCTGAATGGTTTGCGGGGCAACGATATCATCAATGGTGGCGACGGCAGCGATAGCCTGTCTGGGGGAAAAGGTTTTGACACCCTCAACGGCGGTTTGGGCGACGATAATCTTGTCGGCGGCGCGGGCAACGATGTATTTGTTTTAGGTGCGGGATTGGGAGTTGATACAATCTGTGATTTCGGCAACTATCAAGATACCATTCAATTAATCAACGGCTTGACCTTCGGACAGCTATCAATTTCTCCTGGAACTAACAGCACATTAATTAGAGTAGCCAACAGCGGTGAAGTTTTAGCTGCTTTGACAGGCGTTGCTCCCAATTTCATTGGCCCTGAAGATTTCGTGTCTGTTTAGATATCTGCCGATGCTCAATTGTTTGCTGTGTCCTTTCACCGAATATCTCACCTTTATTCAAAGAACACGATCGCGATTTACGAACTCCGACAGAGAAACCGGGTTTTTTACCGAATCTGCGAGTCACAACGCAGTATTTTCCTAAAAAACCCGGTTTCTGATCCCCGTGCAAAAGCCCTAGCAAAAAATGGTTTGACGCGCAATATACTGTTAGCTTTTAGTTATTAATTATGGCAAATTACAGAACTGTATTGTTGTTCAATAGTCTAATTTTAGTGCTAGTTGGGTTAGTGACGGCGTGTCTGAGTTTATTCGGTTCTTCAGTAAAAGGGTTATTTTTGCCGCCTTGCTCTGCCACGTATCCGGGTGCAGGTTTCTTTTTCTTGGCGTTTCAAATGTTATTTTATTTATCGGTAATGGTGTGCGCTTTTACCTTTGGATTGCTGAGAATTATTCAACCCGATCGCCCAGAAAATAGATTTATTTTATATTCGGCACTGTTTGCCGGTTGCTTTCTGTTCAATGAAGTTTTTCGCACCCACGTTCATCTGGGACGTGCGGGTTTCCCGAAAGTAACAATTGTCATATTTTACGCCGTGCTGGCTGTTGCATACGGATTAGCTTTTCGGAGACAAATTCGCTCGACTCCCTATGCTTTACTGCTGAGTGGCGTTGGTTTGTTATTTGTTGCCTTTTTTGCAGAAGCGCTGCCTTTAAAAAACGAGATAATTTCGAGCTTGCTGGAGGGAATACCGAAGCTGTTGAGCGGGATTAATATTGCACTTTATTGTTGGTTTTTGTGTCAGGGCTTGATAGTGCGATCGCTCAATTTTTCTAACAGTAAATCAAATCTTGAATGAAGTAAGAGGAAGATTTGCCGTTGGGTGGGGGCGGGTTTTTGAGATTGTCTATTTGGCTCTCCTGAGTTTATGGTGTAAAATAGATCAACCAATACAGTTAGAGTAATGAGCTTTCATTTAGACTATTTATT
>NZ_JAUBQU010000111.1:0-20102 GCF_036701435.1 Microcoleus sp. Pol12A5 | reverse complement strand
CTATGTAGTAATTCTGACAATTCTTCTACTGACTTAAACAGTCGATGTGCTATATATTCTTTCGCTGAATGCCAGACTAATTCAATCAAATTATAATCGGGGCTGTAAGGTGGCAAAAATTCTCAAATAATATGAGGCATTTCGGCTGAGATTTGGCTCAGAATATCTTTCTTTTTATGAAAACTAGCATTGTCTAAAATAATTACAATCTTCATTCCAGATTCGGCAAATTTTTCAGCTTGATTACCCAGTTCTCTCCCTTCTTGAACTATCGAATCATTTCAGGCATTAATTTGCTCGTAAAAGGTATTCGAGTCTCCTCTTTTTATCACAAAATTTAACCTTTTTTTGTCATGATATCTCAACCCACCCATGATATTTACTCTGCCTCTTTTCCTTTGACCTGTGATTTTTTTTCGACTGCCTTTTTTACCCCAACTTTTTCTTCTTATCACTCGTAAACTGAATCCACTTTCATCCCAAAACCATACCTGTAAAAGTTCTGGGGTTTCTTTTGTTATTCTTAAATACTCCGATAGCTTCTGTTTAAATACTTCTCTTTCAAGGGGATTTTGTTTGTCCTCTAAACTATATTTAGCCCAAATATAAACGTACTTTTTTTTATGTAGTATCCTGGATATCTGGGAACCACTCAATTTAATTCCTGTGACTTTTTCTAAATATGTTGCTAGTCTGGCTGCCGTCCATCTCCCAAATTCATATCCATATTCTGCCGGAGCTTTATCAATTGTATCTATCAATACTTTTTCATACTCTGGAGTGACTTTGCGAAAATTTCCTGGGCTTCTTTTATCTAAAAAACTCTCCAAATTATCTGGGTCGCCATGAACTGACCAATAAGCTACCGTTGTGTAAGCAATCTCCATAAATTCACTGACTTCTCGATAAGTTTTTCCGTCATTTATTAGCAATAAGATTAGAACTTTTTCCCTCACATAATTATCATCAGACTCTTTTAAGAGTTTAATGAGTCTCTGTTTTTGATTTTGAGATAGATGGTTTTTTGCTGGCATACATTCTAACTAATGATCGCTTATCTTATATTTCTATTATACAATCTAGCTGCGTATCAGCTTAAGAAGTGCGAGCGCAATAATCAGAGGTTTCGCTGAAAAGCGATGTAATAAATACTCTAGCTCTTTAATTACTTTAAACAGTTCATTAGAAATATATTCAGAAATTACGCACGCAATCAAGGGCGTTAAATCATGGGTTTAATATTCCTTAACTAGGCTCTATTCGGACAGAAAATAGTAGTACGTGTTTAGATTCTCTGGATATCCCTGAATACACCAAGGAAACACCTTATTTACGAGGCAACCCAAAACTTCAGCAATTTTAGGTTGATTATTTCGGTTATTTAGCAATAACACAATCATAATTCTTTCGCTAATATCTCTTTTTAAAGCCTATTCTAATGCTGAGTGCAGTTGCTCTATTTGTTTTGAGTTCAGATAATTTTGGGCAGGCATTTATACACTATTTTACGAAAATAGTTGTAAATTATACCCTATTTAAAAGCACAATAGCTTATTTGAATTTCATTTAAAATTAAAGCAACGAGTCATCTGTTGTGAATTCCTTTTTCTCTTTCTTACTCTGTGTCCTCTGCGTCCTCTGCGGTTACTTTCAAAATTATAAATTTAACCGCAGATATACACAGATGAATGCAGGTTTAGATTGTCTGTTATTGCACAAAGCAAAGCGAAGCAATCTTCAGCCCCTACGATTGCTTCTTACTAATTACCCATTACCCGTTACCCATTATCAATTCTCCTTTCCCCTCAATCACTTCCCCGATCGCCCAAGCACCAATTCCCTGAGATTCAAACCATTTAACAGCCCGATCGACTTCTGTGTGATCGAGCAACAGCACAAACCCAATCCCCATATTAAAAGTATTGAACATATCTGCTGTGGCAACTTGGCCCGCTTCAGCAATCCACTGGAAAATGGGCAAATTTGGCCAGCTAGTGCTGTCAATTCTGACTGATTGATTAACACCCAAACAGCGGGGCAAATTTTCCGGCAAACCGCCGCCCGTAATGTGAGCCATGCCGTGAATTTCTAGACCGATCTTAATTGCTTCGAGGACTGGTTTAACATAAATTTTAGTCGGAGTTAGCAGCACTTCTCCTAAACTTTTGCCACCTAACTTTTCTGGTTGCGAATGCCAGTCAAAACCCCGATCGCCCGCAATTTTTCTCACCAAACTAAAACCGTTGCTGTGCACGCCCGAACTTGCCAGCCCCACAGCCACATCTCCCACCTGCACCCGCGAACCGTCCAACAATTTGCTCTTTTCGACAATTCCCACACAAAACCCCGCCAAATCGTACTCACCAGCTTGGTAAAAACCGGGCATTTCTGCCGTTTCTCCTCCGAGCAAAGCACAGCCCGCTTGTTGGCAACCGTCAGCAATGCCGGCCACCACCGCAGCTAATTGTTCGGGATTTAACTTTCCCGTGGCTAAATAATCGAGAAAAAAGAGGGGTTCGGCCCCGGATGTCAGCACGTCGTTGACGCACATCGCCACCAAGTCGATACCTACCGTGTCGTGCCGATCGAGATTGTGGGCCAATTTCAACTTAGTCCCAACGCCGTCTGTACCCGAAACCATCACCGGCTCTTTTAAACCCTCCGGGACGCTGAAAAAACCGCTAAACCCGCCGAATCCGCCCAAAACTCCCGATCGGTGCGTGCTCTTGACCATACTCCCGATGCGCGAGACAAAAGCTCTGCCCGCCTCAACATCCACACCTGCTTCTCGATAATCCATAAGTCTGCCAAATCGATTTCCAGTTTTTAGTTTATGCCCATAACAGTTGACAAACAGCTTTTTTCACACTAGCCATTCGGCAGCCCACAAAAGACAATAAATTTTTGTAAATTTTTGTAAATTTTTCTGGAATAGCTGAAACGGCTGTAAGCTCTGGAACTAAAGGATTTTATGATAGAGGGTTTTGAGAAAATTTGATGAAGATTTGGTGAAAATCGCGATCGCAGCGATCCCCAACCACAAAAGTTTGTGGTAGTCTGTTGCAGTTCGTGAACAAAACACAAATTGCGGATCGAGTATGAGTTGTCAAGTGTCAGGGAAGTTTCCGCCAATTTTTTTTGCGGAAGCATTAAAGCAAAAACGCACCCGGATACTTTGCGTTGACTCACGGGGGAATGGCGAAGGGCAAGAGAGAAATCCTTGACGCCCGCCGCCAAATGGCCAATCCTCCAATCTCGGTTGGCAATGGCTATTCACAAAAATGGACGTATGAAGGAAAAATTTGTTGGTGGTCTACTCGCTGTCCTGTTAGTTCCTGTGGTAGGAACGGCATCCTCTTGTCACGCACAAGCAACAGGTGCCGACAACCAAAACTCTCAGGTTTCCGAGCAAGTAATTGCCACCCAAGCGTCCCGGCAGTTAAACGCTACTCGGGTCGAAGCGCAAAAAGTCGGACAGTATCAGTATCAAGCAAGAGCTGAAATTGCCCGAGACTCGATCGCCAAAATTCAGCCCCACGACCTAGGCGGGCGACAAGCAGCGACAGTCTACGTGCGAAACATTCCAGTCATCACCTTTCTGAACGCGAATCCGGAAACAAAAACGCCTTTGGGAGAAACTGGCAACAGCCAAGCCGGTGCTAGCAGTCCGTCAAAAGTAGCGGGCGCCAGAGAAAATCCTAAAGTCGGAAACATAGCCAGCAACGACAGCATCCAAGAACCTGATTCAGTTTGGCGGGCATCAAGCTTAGCAGCAAGACTCAATCAGCTAGCCCGCAACAACATCGATCCCAACAGCATTACCGTTAAGTGGGAAAAAGGCGATCGCTACATTATCCAGGCAAACGGCGAGGACTTGGTAAACATCAACGCCGAAACCATCCTCCCCGACACCACCAGGGACTTTAGCCGAGACGCCCTGCAAGCAACCAATCGCCTCCGCCGGCTTCTGGGCAACGCCCCACCCCTCGAAGAAGTCGCAGGCAAACCGCAACCAGAACCCGCTGTGCTGTCTCTGGGCCCAGTTCAAGTGCGCCTCAGCGGCTGGGCTTCCTGGTACGGCCCGGGATTTGACGGCAACCTCAGCGCCAGCGGCGAGCGTTTCAACCAAAATGATTTGACCGCAGCCCACCCAAATTTGCCTTTTGGAACTAGAGTCATGGTGAGAAATCTCGACAACGGCCGCACCGTAGTCGTCCGCATTAACGACCGCGGCCCCTATGTCGGCGATCGGCTCATTGACTTGTCCGCCGGCGCCGCCAGCGTACTGGGAATGATGAGCAGTGGCGTTGCCAGAGTGGAAATCGAAGTGATCGAACCGCAACAGCAAACAACAGTTGAACGCTGAACGGTAGTGTAAGGCAGAATACAAAAGTTATCCGAACTTTAGAAAGCAGAAAGTAGAATAAAACTGACATCTTCCACCATTCTTTGTGGAAGAGGCATTTTACCTGTTCTTGAGGATGGTGCAAGATGTCAAGTCGAACAAATTCTGACAAATAAACTCTGTATTCTGCCGAATGCCTTCAGGAGATTCTACCGGTGCGCCTGTTTACTACCATTGCAGCACTTCGCTGCTACTTAAATTTACAAAAATCTGCTGCACCTCATTTGACAGTCGGTTTGGTGCCGACGATGGGAGCTTTGCACGCAGGGCATCTGAGCTTGATCCAGCGGGCAAGGCAAGAAAATGCGATCGCCCTGGTCAGCATTTTTGTCAACCCGCTGCAATTTGGGCCGACAGAAGATTTTCAAGATTATCCTCGGAATTTCGAGCAAGATCGGCTGTTGTGCGAACAAGCTGGGGTTGACGCCATATTTGCTCCCTCAGCAACGGAAATGTTCGGCCATCAAGCAGTCGGCACAGAAACAGAGCAAACCGCCGAAAAACAGATAGAGATTCACCTTTCCTCCTTAACTCAAGTAGTCCCGCCGCCGGCGATGACATCGGTTTTGTGCGGCAAAGCAAGGCCCGGTCATTTTCAGGGCGTCGCGGCAATTGTTACTAAACTTTTGAGTTTGGTGCAGCCGACAAAAGCTTATTTCGGTCAAAAAGACGCCCAGCAGCTAGCAATTATTCGGAAGCTGGTCTTTGATTTTAACTTGCCTGTAGAGATTGTCGCTTGTCCGATCGTCCGCGAAGAGTCGGGACTGGCAATGAGTTCTCGCAATCAGTATTTAACAGCAGAGCAAAAACAGCAAGCCTCCGTACTCTACCGCGCGCTGCAACAAGCCTCGGAAACTTTTGCTTCAGGCGACCGCACCGCAGTGACCGCACTCGCTGCCGCCCGCGCAGCAGTCGCAGCAGAACCTGCAGTCAAGCTCGAATACGCCGAACTCGTCGATCCCGACACTTTGACGCCCTTGCAGCTTGTGGAAACAGCGGGACTTTTAGCCGTGGCCGCCAGAGTTGGCTCTACTCGTTTGATTGACAATATAATTCTCAGGAATCGTCGGCCCATTGTGGCGATCGACGGCCCGGCGGGAGCAGGCAAATCTACCGTAACTCGCCTTGCCGCAACTGCTTTGAACTTGTTTTATCTGGATACCGGTGCGATGTATCGGGCGCTGACTTGGCTGGCATTGAAAACAGACACGCCAATTTCCGACGAATGCGCGATCGCTGAATTAATCAGTTCCAGTTATTTGGAATACAATCTCGATCCCGCATCAAAGATGTTGAAGATTAACGGCGAAGACGTAACCGAGGCAATTCGCAGTTTGGAAGTCACATCCCGCGTCTCGCAAATGGCGGCAATTCCGGCCGTGCGGCAGTTTCTGGTGGAGGAACAGCGGCGCTGCGGCATAAAAGGCGGGATTATAGCAGAAGGCCGCGATATCGGCACTAACGTCTTTCCCGATGCGGAACTGAAGATTTTTTTGACGGCTTCGGTACAAGAGCGATCGCGCAGGCGGCTGTTAGAACTTAAAGATACCGATCGGGCTAATATTAGCTTGGCCCAATTGGAACAAGACATCGCCCTGCGGGACGAAAAGGACAGCACCCGCGCGCTTGCACCTTTGCGTAAAGCGGCCGATGCTGTGGAAATTCAAACAGACAATCTGACTGTTGCTGAAGTTATCGATCGGATTGTCGTCTTGTACAAAGAGAGAATCGGCGCTAAAACTTAATTTTACAACCCTGGGGGCGCGCGATCGCCCTCATATCAAATCGGGTTAAACTCACATCTTGCACGATTCTCGCTCGCACAGGCTTTTGGGCCTGTTCTACAAAGGCTAAATTTTCTTGTGGGGAGTAGGGGTTGGGATCTTCTAGCCCGCCCTTGAAAGGCTTATTAATAATAGTGCAACATCTCACGTTAAACCAACTTGCAGTGTCAGGTAGGGACGCGGGTCCATGCGGGCTGAGCCCCTAAGAATATCGTGCCATGAATCCGATTTGAAATTCGTCCCCCTGGCTGGGGAAAAGTTCAACCATCCCGCGTTTTCATGCGTTAGGGCATTTCAGGCGTACAAATCTTAAATTTTTTTATCCGGATGGACTTCCCCGCGATAGGTTATTTCCAGTAGCATTTTTAGGGGCAGTCCAATTTAAGATTATCCTCTTAAGTGGATTAACGTGATATCAACATAAAATCTCAAATTAACTGTGCAAGGTGTGAAGGAGAGAAGGACGTGAAAAAATTGAAACTGCTGTGGAGGCGGCGAAAAACTTTCATCGTTGCTTTTATGGCAGCCACAGGAAGTTTTTTGCTGGGTGTGACATGGCCGATTAACTTGCGGGCCAGTCAGCCATTGCAACCGATTCAGGCGCAAGTCTTGGCCGTATCCCAGTCGCAAGAACAACCGCCGATGTCCAATATTAATAAGTTCTCCGAGGCGATCGCCAATCGAGTAGAATTTTCCCAACAGGCTCTAGCCCAAGTGCAGGCAATCCGATTTCAATCAGCCGTACCGGATCAGTTTCAAGGTACAACCATTAGTCACGCGAAACTCGACTCCCAGCACAAGGCGATCGCCCTGACATTTGACGACGGCCCTTGGCCGAAAACAACTACACAAATCTTAGATATTCTCAAGGAAAATAATATTAAGGCTACATTCTTCTGGGTAGGAAGATACCTGAAAAATTCTCCCGAAATTGGCAAACAGGTCGCAGCAGCCGGTCACGCGATCGGCAACCACACTTGGAACCATGAATACCTTCAGTATAACGAAGACGGTGCAGCTCGCGAGATCGATCGCACTTCAGCCTTAATTGAGGACTTGACCGGCATCCAAACATCGATGTTCCGACCGCCAGGAGGCATTTTAAACAATGGATTGACAGCTTACGCTCAAAAGAAAAATTATGCAGTTGTGATGTGGTCTGCTGATTCTTTTGATTGGCGCACTCTTACGGAATCTTTAATGGAGAACGTGATGAGGCAGGCAAATTCTGGCGGCATTGTGCTGATGCACGACGGCGGCGGCAATCGATCTAGAACTGTAAAAGCTTTGCCTGATATTATTGCTAAACTGAGAAAGGAAGGGTACATTTTCGTAACAGTTCCCGAGTTATTGCAGATGCAAGAACAAGAGTCAAAACAGCAGCAAACAGCACAAAAATAAAAATTTGGAAAAGTGGGAGTTTACACCATTTTTCCATTTTCTTGTAAGTCGTTAGATTAATTTTTCATAACTCTAGCCGAACGAAGAAGGAAGAAGTAGCAACCGCGCCCGATTCTAGGCGACCTTCTTAACTACTGAAACCATTGCTCTAATTGCATTTCCCTTCTTCCTTCTTCCGACGGACATCGGACTGACATCCGTTACATCCGAAGAAAGCGAATCCGTTGCCGAACTTCCTTATTCCTTCTTCCTAACATCCGTTATTCATGCCGGACGGTATTATCAGGTTCGAGGGCAAGGTGATTTTCTTGGCTAAACCCAGACGGGATGGCAATCATAGCGTTAGAGGAAAAATCGATACGTTAACTGTAGCCGTATTACCAATTTAGGCGGAAATCTAAGGGCAAATTGTGCAACTGAGAATTCACCCAAATAGCCGCCGCCAAGCCCGATCGCAAAGCACCTTCTATTTGACCTTCCCCGCACAAATCCCCCGCACAAACCAGCGGCAAATTCCCCCCAGCAGGCAAACAAGAAACAGGCAAAGGATTTCGACAAAAAGCATAGCGCCAGCGGTGAACCTGCAACCATTCTGGCTCTTTGAACCAAGGGATTAAATATTCAGAATATCTCGAAAGCAATTCCTGACCGACAGTTTGCAAATCAGCAGCTTCTAAAGAGCGTTCGGCAAAATTTGCGCTGCTGTGAACCACAAACACCGGCGGCTGCGGATCGAGCCGTTTGCTGCTGTCCCAGCCAATCCAAGCTAAATCAGCATTATCGGGAAACGAAACAGATTTCCACTGCGGATTTAGATTATTTAAATCGTGCTGTTTTGCCACAGGATAGCCAGCCATCACCGTAATACAAGGGTCGTACTCTACGGAACGCAATTTGTCAATAAAATTAGGAGAAAAACCCATTTCAGAATTCAAAAATATTAAAGCTTGAGGAGCAGGAATTGCCACAACCACAGCCTTAGCAATCAATTCTTGAGGGAACTCTAAATTTCTGTCAGTGACTTCTAGGGAAAGATGCCACATTTGGTTATCTGTAGTAGAAATAGCTTGTACGCGACGGCCAAACCAAATTTCTACACCCTCCGCCAGATACTTACCGATTGCATTCATACCCGCAGGTGGGACATAACATGAACTAGCAATAGCAGAAAGTTTCCCCTGTCTGAATTCCCAGACAGTATCAGTCCAGAGTTTGAGGAGATCCCGATCGACCAAAACCTCAATTAACCCCTGCACCGCATCCCCCTGCGGTTCCAGATACCGCGCCCCGTGATCGGCCCTAGTACCCTGTACGCGGCGGGTAGCAACACGTCCCCCCGCGCCGCGAGATTTCTCAACGACCGCCACAGAATAACCAGCTTGACGCAACCGTTGAGCGCAACTAAGTCCCGCCATACCCGCACCAATCACCGCAACATCGAACATAATCAATCAGTCAGCCTTGTGAATCTAAACATCAGCTTAAAGGCTGCGAGCTGAATTTGTAGCTTACCGACGACTCAAAAGAGCCGTAGCTTCCGGGGCCCGACGCCATCGCCCTGCACCAAGTAGTAGAATAAAGGACAGCACGAATCCACGATTAAGACCCGATCGATAAATGCCACTGTAGGTAAATCCTAAATCCTAATGGTTGTCAACCAGCAGCAATCTAAAATCTAAAATCTAAAATCGAATAGGGGAGGGCAAAATTTTGGACGAACTCAGAGCAGCACTCGAATTGACAACAGAAGAAGAATTGCAGCAACTAACAGAACTTCTGTTCAGCCGCAAGTTTAACCCTTTAGATTACGTGCAAACCCCCGCACCGATAGATGTACAAAGTCGCGATCGCCAAGCATGGCTCGACGCCGTAGAACAGCGGTTTCGCTACCTTGCAGCCGACGGGTTGACGGTACTCAGAGGGCGAACCCAACAAGTAACTTACAGACAAGCACTAATTCAAGTTTGTCGCTATCTCAAAATCCCTTATCCCAGACAGTTGTCAACCACTGACTTAGAGGCAGAAGTATTTCTGCACTTAATGGGCCGCGCGTGGAAGCGTTTACCTGCAGATGAACAGCAAGCGCTGACAGTGCGCGTACAGCGAGCGATCGTTGATTCTAAACTCTCAGAACCCCTGCCAATTTCTGCTGAAAAAGACCCGCTGGGTTTACTGTTCAAAGGCGGCAGCGCTTTAGCTGTTAGTTCCATCTTAAGACCAATGCTGCTCAAACTAATGGCCAATCAATTTGCCCTGCATTTTGCCACCTATCAAATGGCAAAACAAGGAGTGCTTGCAGGCACTGCAACTGCAGCAACCCAGTTTCAAAATTATGTGGCAATTCAGACGGCGCGGCGCGGTATGGCGGTGAGTGCAGCTCGTTACGGTGCGACGCGGAGCGTATTTTCGTTGGTCGGCCCGGTGATGTGGACTTGGTTTTTAGCGGATTTGGGTTGGCGATCGATTTCCACGAACTACGGCCGCATTATCCCGACCATTTTTGCCTTAGCTCAAATACGCTTGACGCGATCGGAATGCGTTTGGGAACTAGCTTAACGATGGTAAATTGTAGATTTTAGATTTGAGATTGGGAGTGTGGGTGAATATCAAAAATCGGTTGAAATTAGCTGCCAAACTGACAGCCGAAAATCTCAAGTCTCGCCTCCAAAAACATCCAGATCCCCGCCTGCAAATCCCTTGGAATTTCGCCCAAGTGGGGATGCTGATTTTTCCCTTAATTCCAATTTTGGGAGCTTTAGGTTTATTCCTGGGATTGGCCAGCACTTGCAAGCAAAAGTTCCGTCAAATTAGTCGCAGCCCGTTGAATCGAGGATTCGCAATTCTGAGCGCGTTGCTAGTCATCACAGCCGTTTTTGCCCACAACCGCATTGAGGCTTTTATAGGGTTGTACAATTTCTTGCCATTCTTTATATTGTTTGCTGCTTTCAGCAGTTTAATTCAAACTTTGCCTCAATTGCGGCAATTGTCTTGGATGATTGTAATTAGTTCAATTCCAGTGATAATTTTAGGCTTGGGACAGCAATTTTTAGGCTGGAGTGGCATAGATCAATTGCAGCCTGTTTTTGGCTGGGTACTCGCACCCCAAGGCAATCCCCCCGGCCGTATGGCTTCTGTATTTATGTACGCTAATATTTTAGCTTGCTATCTGACAATTGCTTTTATTTTAGCACTGGGACTGTGGATGGAAGAAGTCAGTTGTCAGTTGTCAGTTGGCAGTTGTCAGTTGGCAGTTGTCAGTCGTGACGACTTACCAATTCTCAATTCCCAATTCCCAATTCCCAATTCCCAATTCTTATTTTTAAGTTGTGCAGCGATCGGAAATGCTGTTGCTTTGATTTTTACTAATTCTCGCAATGCTTGGGGAATGGCAGTTTTGGCAGTTTTGGCTTTTGCATTTTATGCGGGCTATAAAAAATTATTAGCTACAGTTTTGAGTGTGGCTAGCACAATTTTTTTGTCTGCCTTTGGTCCGGAACCACTGCGGCAATCTTTACGAAAAATTGTTCCGGCTTTCTTTTGGGCTAGACTCACCGACGAGATGTTTCCAAATCGACCAACAGCTACTTTGAGAAAAACTCAGTGGGAATTTGCTTTGTCGATGACTCAGCAGCGTCCTTGGACTGGTTGGGGGTTGCGAAATTTTACGCCTCTCTATCAAGCTCAGATGAAAGAATGGCTCGGTCATCCTCACAGTTTGATACTGATGTTGACTGCGGAAACTGGAATACCCGCAACCCTTTTTTTGTTTGGTTTAGTTGGTTGGGTTTTGGCTAGGGGTGTTTTTATGCTGGCGAATTGGCCACTGTTTTCTGCGGATATCAAACATGAGCAAATAGCAACACAGGAAGTAGCGGAAAATGCTTTAGGGTTTACTCAAAAACTTATAACTAACAGCAAACGTCAGAGGGTTTGTCAAGATGTAAGAGCGGCAGATCGCCTAATTTTTTTCAGTTATTTATTAGCCTTCGTCGCCTGTACGCTATTTAACACTGTAGACGTGACGCTGTTTGATTTCCGACTCAATACTACAAGCTGGTTGCTGTTAGCCGCAATTTGCGGAGTCAGCCAGAGGGAATAGGTGATCGCGCATTGGAGGCAGAGTCTGGAAGGTTATTGATAACAAATAACAAATAACCCATAACAACTGCTAACAGTCAACAGTCAACAGTCAACTGCCAACTGCCTGTGTATGAAAAATAAAGTTGTACACCGAAAACGCTTGAAAGTATTACTGTGCCGTACAAGAATTTTCCGCTAAAGTTGTACACTAGAACTCAGAAACGTTGTACGGAAAGGTTTTCAAGGTAGTGTACAACTTTATTCTCAGAACACACTGCCAACTGCCAACAGAAGTCTTTTATTCTACCGTCACCGACTTCGCCAAATTTCGTGGCTGATCCACATCCAAACCCCGACGGGCTGCAATGTGATAGGCCAACAATTGCAGCGGAATCACTGTCACAATCGGCGACAACAATTCATCCACCAAAGGCACCGGCAAAACGTGGTCAAAAATATCGGCTTCCGCCATACCTTGCTTCGGCGTGACACCAATTAAACGGGCGTCGCGGGCCTTCGCTTCTTGAGCGTTGGAAAGCACTTTTTCGTAGACGCTTCCTGGCATGGCGATCGCCACTACAGGCACTTTCGCATCCAAAAGGGCGATCGGGCCATGTTTCATCTCTCCCGCCGGATATCCTTCGGCGTGAATGTAGCTAATTTCCTTCAGTTTCAGCGCCCCTTCCAAAGCAATCGGAAAGTTAATTCCCCGCCCCAAAAAGATAAAATCTTGGGTGTCTGTAAACTGGTGGGACAATTCCTCCACATACTGTTCTTGAATCTCCAAAAACTTCTCAATTTCCGCTGGCAATTGGCGCAAACCCGCAATAATTTCTGCCAATCTATCCGTGCTGATTGTTTGTCGCTGGTGCGCCAAATCCAAAGCTAAGAAATAGAATGCCATCAACTGAGTCACAAAAGTTTTAGTCGCAGCAACGCCGACTTCTATACCAGCATGGGTGTTGATTACCTGCGGCATCATGTGGGCGATCGAACTTTCGGTTCTGTTAGTAATGCCTAACATTCTCGCCCGAAATTTATCGGTAAAACCTGCGCGGCGCTGCTGTTCCATCCCCAAAGCAGCCAGTGTGTCCGCCGTTTCTCCCGACTGTGTTACCCCAATAGTTAGAGTATTTGCTGTCAGCGGTGCCGGTGCGTAGCGGTACTCAGAAGCGTACTGCACCGCAGTGGGAATATTAGCTAATTGTTCCAACAAATATTTGCCAATTAGCGAGGCGTGCCAGCTCGTTCCGCAGGCGAGAATCGAAATTTGTTCGACATCGGCGCAAAGTTCCTTGGGCAAGTTGAGATTGATGGGAGAGCGCGGATTTCCCGGCTGCCAATCGCTGTCTAAATAAGCCTCCAAACAAGCTCGGACTACGGCGGGCTGTTCGTAAATCTCCTTGTGCATGAAGTGTTTGAAGCCTTGCTTTTCGACTAAAACCGGACTCCAACCAAGGATGCGCGGGCTTTTTTTCAGCCTTTCTCCTGCAAAGCTGTAAACTTCGACTCCCATCGGAGTTAGTCTTGCCAATTCACCATTTTCCAACGACAAAACAGTGCGGGTGTGAGAGACTAAGGCCGGCGTGTCGGAAGCGCAGAAAAATTCGCCAGCACCAAAACCAATCACCAAAGGAGCTTGCTGTCTGGCGACAATTATTTCGTCGGGAAAATCGGCGCAAATAACGGCGATCGCAAAGGCTCCTTCTAACCGATTTACCACCTTTGCAACGACTTCTAAAAACGACAAATCAGCAATTTTTTCGGGCTTTTTCTCTTTTCTTTCTTCCTTCTCCCTTTTTACTTCTGCAAATAACTCAGCTATTAAGTGAGGAATCACTTCTGTATCGGTATCGGAGACAAATTTATGTCCCTTTGCTTTCAATTCTTTCCGCAAATCGCGATAATTTTCGACAATTCCATTTTGAACTACCGCAATTCGCCCGCTATTATCCAGGTGAGGGTGAGCGTTATATTCCTCTGGTTTGCCGTGAGTTGCCCAGCGGGTGTGTCCGATGCCAATGGGAGCCGGAGATTCTATCTCTGCTAGCTTTTCCCGGAGGTTGTGCAATTTGCCCTTGGCTCGGATGCAGGTAATTTCTCCTTCCGAGATGGTAGCGAGGCCCGCTGAATCGTAGCCCCGGTATTCTAGTTTCTCCAATCCTGCTAGCAAAATCTCGCTTGCTGCTTGCGTGCCGATATAGCCAACGATTCCGCACATTTAACGTACTACTCCTGCTTAGCGATCGCAATAAAACTCACGTTTTATCATTTTTACCTTCTTCCGGCCCCAGAATGCAGATTCCGCGACAAAAAAGAGGGGGCGATTAAATTGCCCCCTCTCTTGTGCCTGTAATTCGATCGGCGTGTCGATCGATATTTAGTAGGCTAGACCCATACTGCGAGTGGTTTCTGCTCCCAGGTAAACCCGGATGCTCAGAAAATCGGTGGGGCAAGCAGTTTCGCACCGCTTGCAGCCTACACAGTCTTCGGTGCGGGGAGATGAGGCAATCTGAGCTGCTTTGCAGCCATCCCAGGGCACCATCTCCAAAACGTCAGTCGGACAAGCGCGGACGCATTGAGTGCAGCCGATGCAAGTATCGTAAATTTTGACTGAATGAGACATTGAATAAAGGCTCCCAACGAGTCACTAAAAATTTCCTTGCTCTGCGAATTAACAGATTTGACGGTGAGGTGCCACCGCTATAGCCTGCACAGAGAATTAAAGGTTAGTCTACCGCAGTGCTTGGAAGCACTTCGCGAAAAAGCGACAAAACTTCACAGTTATTCACGCTGGGAGTCTTATAGAACCCATTTGGGATTTATTCATTTGCCAACCGTTTGAGATGAGCCTGATGAAATACAAATTGAGTTTCGCAGTGGCATTGGCGAGAGTCTGCTCAAAGTTCTTGACCAAACTCTTACAGCCTGACATCCCAGCGTTTGACCGTTTAATCACGAGCGCGAGTTGCCACCACGACAAATCCAGTTTTCCCCTCTAATGGCACTTTTTCGGCTTTGGTTAGTTTCCGTGCCAGTTTAAACCGGATCTGGGTCATAATCTGCGGATAAAGTTTTTACATTCTCTGCGATGGTCCTATCCAGGTGATACCTATTGCCCTTGCAGAATGGTAATCTTCGGAATATTGACGGGCCAGAGTGTGAAAATAATCGAGGTTGTGACTCAAAATATCAACCCAGCCACATTCATCGGACACTCGGGCTTTTGTATAATGGATAAAAAACGGCAAGCTGACTGCTATCAACACCTAGATGTTGTTTGATGCCATTGGTGTATTTGAAATGGCAAAAGGCTGGAGACTTGACACTGGCAAATTGGACGTATTTTTCACCGCTACACGGAGTTATTAGAAGAATTCTAGCCGTTGGTTAATCAACTTTACGCTGTGAGCTAATGAAGGGAGTTCGGGGAGCCAAGAAGAAACCCACGAGACTAGCGAAGAGAATCGGTGTAAAAGTGCTAAATCCTGTCAACTTTGCGAGTAGCAGAGTTGTACTAATTGGAGTTCGAGTAACTGTTGAGTTCAGAGCAGCCATTACACAAATCATTGCTAAAGTCTCGTTGGAGGCGGGATTAATGATAGCGATTGCCTTTCCTAAACAGGCTCCTATAAAAAACAGCGGGATGATAATCCCCCCCCGCCAACCTCCATTTACGGTCGTACTAATGGCAAACACTTTAGCAATAACTAAAGTTAAGATTACTCCCAAAGAAAAGTTGCCCTCAACAATTTTTTCTATTTGATGTTCACCAAAGAAACGAGTGAGCGGAAATAAAGCTGATAACACACCAAGTGCTAGCCCAGCTAAAGTAGTTCGCACATAGATTGGACTGGGTATCGAATCAAACAAGCGACCAACACTGCGAAATACAGCGATAAAAAACCACCCCATGAGGGCACCTACGATTCCATAAGCAATCGCGGCGCCAAAGTCATAAAGGCTGTCCACATTGTATTGAGGAAAATGCCAGGTTGGACCAATTCCTAGCTGGGTAATTGCTACAAAGATGGTGTAACTTGCACAACTTGCCACGACCGCAGGCAATATTGCTTCAAAATACTCCACAACATTCTGATGATGCAGGATTTCTAAAGCAAAAAAAGTACCACCCAAAGGAGCGCCGAACAAAACTGTAAAACCAGATGCCATGCCAGCAATACTCAAAGTTCGTAGTGCCTCTCCACGCAATTGAAAGCGATCGGCTAACCACGTACCAATGGAACCTGTTACTTGCACCATTGGTGCTTCGGGACCAGCACTGCCTCCACTTGCAATACTAATTAGCGACGACAGAATCATCGAAGGATTCTCGTTCATTGGTAACCGCCCACCATTGAGATGAATATTGTCAATAATCAACCCTATTTCGCCAGGATTTCCCAGCCAATGAATGAGCAAACCGATGAGCCAACCCGCAAGGGGCATAATAATTAGTAGAGAAACTCCACTAAAATATTCAAATCCCAGCATTATGTAAGACAAAAATATCCAATAAGTGGCAGCAAACAAACCACAAATTATTCCTAGCATTGCCCATAGCAATACCGGACGTGTGAGATTTACTGGGTTTCGGTTCATTGGTGATTCCTTGTCAATAGCGAGGCAGTTAGGCAGTCTTAAAAACTATTTTGTGTAATTGTATACAACTTCTGTTTCTGTTGTCTGCATATTAACCTACCAACCACCACACTTGCTTTGGAGTGTAGATCAGGCCTATCGAATGCGAAGAGAGCAATCGCAGTCTAACAAGGGCTGGCAACGGAACTGGGGCATAGGTTATCAGCGGTGAAGCCACCATGCAACGCCGTCCGCTGAAGCCCTCGCCCTTAGACCGCTTCATCTCTTGGTGGTGTCAATAGCTTAAAGAAACCATTTGGGATCTCTGATGACGAGCTAAGATCAGAAATAAATAACATTGTCGAGCAACTTAATCGACAAAGAGTGATAACTCCGCAGCGCCATTGGTGTCCCACAAGAAGAAGACTAGACCACCTCTGGGGACAAAACGACCAATTGTGGACGGTATCTTCTATCAACTCAAGAGTGTATGAGCGCGATCGAGCTTCCCGCTAGCATTCGGGTATAATTCCGAGCTAACGGGATTGGATATTAGAAAAAACCAAAATCCTTACTACAAAACTGGATTGGATATTAGAAAGGACTAAATTCCTTACTACAAACCGACGCAAATCGATCGACTAAAAGCCTAATTTTTCTAACACGGGCTTAGTTGAAACAATATGTCGATCGAGTCCTAGTTTTTTCGGCTCCACACCCAAAGCTAAAGCCACCAATTGCGACAAATGCAACACGGGCAAACCCAACTTGCGCCCGATTACTTTTTCCACCTCCGGCTGTCGCGAATCCAAATTCAAGTGACACAGAGGACAAGGCGTCACCATACAATCCGCACCATTGTCAATAGCATCTTGAATATGTTTGCCTGCCATCCCAAAAGATTGGTCAGTGGCATAACTCGCCAACGGCCAGCCGCAGCACTGCGTCCGCCCTCGATAGTAAACCGGAGTTGCCCCGATCGCCCGAAATACATTTTCCATCGATTCCGGTTGGTGCGGGTCATCGTAAAGCAGCTTATCCTGAGCTCGCAGGAGGTAGCATCCGTAAAAAGACGCGCACTTCAAACCCGAAAGCTGGCGGGTGACTCGCTTCTGCACCTCGTCCAGCCCGTAATCGGCAACGATCGCCCACAACAGATGTTTCACCTCGGTACTGCCTTGATAAGGCGAACAGCCTTGTTTTTTGAGTAAACCGTTGACTTTTTCTATGTAGTTGGGATCGGTTTTTTGGCAATCCTTGAGGCGATCGTCCACATGACCGATTACTCCTTGACAAGTGCTGCAATGCGTGAGCAAAGGCAAATTCAGTTCCTCAGCCAAAGCTATATTGCGGGCATTGACAGTATCTTCGAGCAACTGCGAATCTTCCTTGAAAGTACCAGAACCGCAGCAGGAAGCTTTCTTTAGTTCCACCAGTTCAATCCCCAACGCTTGAGTTAGCGCCATTGTAGACAAGTAAAGTTCGCGGGCCGCCCCTTGGGCAACGCAACCGGGAAAGTAAGCATATCTGAGAGTTTGGGATGGCATAGTCGTTTCTGCTGGGGACACAAGGTTCGGGAAAAGAAACTTGAGCGATCGAAGGCGGGAGGCTTCCTGCTTAGTTTTCCCTCTTTATAATTAACCTATCACCGCCTAGCTAGGAGCCAATTGTCAGCTTTTCTCAAGCATTTTGAGTTGATGACTGACGCACCATTGACCAAAAATCCGGTTCATCAACGTTATCAGGTGGCTAAACGAGATGATTGATTTTGGGCTATTGGGGTTTTTTGCCTTAGTCCTATAGTTGCTGCGATCGTGGGTGTGCCAATTGTCGCTGGCCCGTGTCACTTAGAAAAGCGGCCAGCGTTTCTCCTGCAGATCCCCCTTTCGGATAAGATTAGATACGCAGCAACCAATGAGGACACGATGTTATGAGCCAAGACGACATTTTTGCTAGAGTCAAGAAAATTGTGGCAGAGCAACTGGAAGTCGATCCGAGCGAAGTCAAGCCCGAAGCCAACTTTGCTAACGATTTAGGAGCAGATTCCTTAGATACTGTAGAGCTGGTCATGGCCTTGGAAGAAGAGTTTGATATTGAAATTCCCGACGAAGCAGCCGAAGGAATTACTACGGTTCAAGCTTCTGTAGATTTCATCAGCAGCCAACTTGCAGCTCCAAAAGCATAAAATACCTGTCTTTTCCCCTAAGAGGAGAGAAGTTAGAAAACTGGAAACTCCTCTTTTGTTCTGCGTTCTGGGTGTTTAATTTTTTGAAACTGAAATCATGACAAATTTAGAGCGTAAGCGCGTTGTTATCACGGGTCTCGGCGCGATTACACCGATCGGCAATACCTTGTCCGAATATTGGGACGGGTTGCTTGCCGGGAAGAATGGTATAGGCCCGATCACCTTATTCGACCCGTCGCGGCACGACTGCCGCTTTGCCGCAGAGGTGAAGGGTTACGACCCACACGACTATTTAGAGCGCAAGGAAGCAAAGCGGATGGATCGCTTTGCTCAATTTGGGGTGTCAGCGAGCAAACAAGCTCTTGCTGATGCGAAGTTTGAGATTAACGACCTGAACGCAGAACAGGTGGGTGTCATTCTTGGCACTGGCATTGGTGGCCTGAAGGTTTTGGAAGACCAGCAAGAGATTTATCTGAATCGCGGCCCCGATCGATGCAGCCCGTTTATGATTCCCATGATGATTGCGAATATGGCCGCAGGTCTGACGGCGATTCAAACGGGTGCTAAGGGACCAAACTCTTGCACGGTGACGGCCTGCGCTGCCGGGTCAAATGCGGTGGGTGATGCGTTTCGCCTAGTTCAGGGGGGTTACGCGCAAGCCATGATTTGCGGCGGTACCGAAGCTGCGGTGACACCTTTGTGCGTGGCCGGTTTTGCTGCGGCGAGGGCGCTTTCGACTCGCAACGATGACCCGACTCATGCTTGCCGTCCGTTCGATCGCGATCGTGATGGTTTTGTCGTCGGCGAAGGTGCTGGCATTCTGATTCTAGAAGAAATGGAACACGCTCTGGCGCGTGGCGCGAAGATTTACGCAGAAATCGTCGGCTACGGTTTAACTTGCGATGCGTACCACATGACTTCTCCGGTACCGGGGGGAGAAGGTGCGTCGCGGGCGATGGCTTTAGCGCTCAAGGATGGGGGTTTGACGCCGGATCAAGTGAGCTATATCAACGCTCACGGCACGAGTACGCTTCCCAACGATTCTACTGAAACAAAAGCGATTAAGCGGACTTTGGGAGACCACGCTTACAAACTAGCTATTAGTTCTACCAAGTCGATGACCGGCCACCTTTTGGGCGGTTCTGGGGGAATTGAGGCGGTGGCAACGGTAATGTCGATCGCCAATGACAAAATCCCGCCGACAATTAATCTGGAAAATCCCGATCCTGAGTGCGATTTGGACTATGTTCCTCATACAAGCCGCGATCTCAAAGTTGATGTGGCGCTGTCGAATTCTTTTGGATTTGGCGGCCACAACGTGACTCTGGCTTTCAAGAAGTTTGTTCAGTAACAGGCAATTTGAAAGTCGAGAGTTAAAAAGGTGAAAAATTAGTTTTTCACCTTTTAATTTTAGATTGAGCCATCGGCTATTAACTAAGGGACATCCAAGAAATAAACTCTTCCAGTCCCAGGGTAAACGCATCTTAATTTCAACCTAAAACATGATAAGATGAATTATTTAGGTAAATCAAGTGCGTAATTCATAGGTGCGAGCGATGGCGAAAGGGTTTACTTCGACTTTAACTTCTCAACAAAAAACAATAGGTGTATCGAATCCGACAGACTTATTGAACATTAGTTTTTTAAACCATTTTGAGAACTTGAC
>NZ_JAUBQU010000110.1:0-20242 GCF_036701435.1 Microcoleus sp. Pol12A5 | reverse complement strand
GCTGTTTTTATCAACGGGGGATGAGGGCCGCAACTCTCATCCGGTCTAGTTCCTAGCTATCTTTGTCACCCCCCCAGGTATTCGAGACAAAAAAGAACTAAAGGGATTGGGGATATTTTACTTTTCCGAATTGACAGAAGCAGTCTGGGAGGTAAAATAACAGCCAGCATTCGCTCCCAATTACCACTTCCGAATGCTATAATATAAATAGCAGAATTAAAGCCCTGCTGCCAACCCCGCACACAAGGTTATAGGAGTTAAGTCAAATGGCAAACAAACTCCAAGTAAAAACAGAGTCGATCGGCTACAGCGACTTTTACTGGAACCGCTTTAGTCCGAGAGTTGCGACTATCAGCAGTGTCCGCAATGCCAATCACTGGGACGGCGGATTTATCACCTATATTGCATTTCCCACAAAAGTAGAAGCTACAGCAGCAATGAAATATTTGCTCTTGCATCAAAAAGCTGCTGATGTCGATATGCGGAAAGCCAAGCGAATGAAAGCAAAAGGCATTCGGTGGGAACTCAAAATTCGGGGTTTAGCTTTTAATGAAGTGCTGAAGCTTGCGACGATGGATATAACTGGAAAGCTAGTTATGTCGCCGGCAGCTACTACTCAAGCCACAGGCTGATAATTGAAAAACTTCGTAGTTGCGCTAAGGGTGGTAAAGCGCAACTACCAACCTAAAAATCCCTAAAATATTGCATTTTCCTTCTTCCTTCTACAAGATGCGTTTCATCAGCCCCAAAGCAGACTTTGCATACAAAAGAATATTTTGATCTTCCGGACATCCAGAAATTTTAATCAGCTTCCTAAATGCAATGCTGTATAGCGGAGAACCAACCATCCAAGAAATAGAAATCATTGACCTTTATTCAGCAGGAAGCGTTACAGGATTGAAAGACACTTACCTGGATGTCAAAGCCAAGATTGTCGGCAACAAAACCGTGGTTGTGGAACTTCAGGTACTCAACGCCGCCACCAAGGAATCGAACAGGGTAAAATTGAGGGGGAAAGAGGATTAATTATGCGTCCGATCGTGCGGCGGGTGGGTGATGTTAAACTGGAAGTTCAAACTCGCATCCAGGGATTATCTGCGGAACAGTTAGATGATTTGCGAGAAGCTTTTTTGGATTTTAGGAGTCAATAGGATTTGATTGTCTGGTTGGAGTCGGATGCTGGATGAACTGATGAGTTAAAAAGAGACTCAACGGTTGAAACGGTCGAGCCTCATCGCGGATTTTTAACGGGGATTTAGTAGAATTCTCAATCTCTGCATTCATTTAAACTTTAGTATCTGCGGGAACTTCACTCTGTACCAGAGTCCAACCTAACAGCGCTAAAATAAGACCCAGAGCGAGAAATCCTAAATCCCAAGCTAACTCGTTGATACCTGGTTTGACGTGGTGGATTCCCAAAATTTGATGGTCAACAATGCCTTCAACAAAGTCAAACAATCCAGCACCAATTAATATTGAACCCAAAAAAGTAGGAGTTGACAAAGGAACATCTTTGCGCTTCACAGCACTCCACAAACAGAAGATTCCCGCCACTGTTATCAACCAATCCGCAGCGTGAAACAATCCATCTCCGAGGGTATTTAATTCTAGACCGGCAACGGTAGCATCGGTTTTAACGCTGCTAAACATATGGTGCCACTGGAGGAGTTGGTGCAGCACAATGCCGTCAAAAAAGCCGGATTGACCGATACCGAGGAGAATTCCTGCGATAATGAGAGGTCGGCGGTTGTTAACAGCGGTGGCTGGTGAGTTTGTGCGATCGTCCAATAGAAAACCTCAGATGCTTTAACTGCTGAACCCTAGCCTGTGAAGAGAGTTGCAAGTACATTTTTTAGTTTTGCTGGGGAGGAGGGGCGATCGCATCATCCGCGAGAGAGATTTCTGGAGTGAAGTGCGATCGCGCCTTGATTTTTGATGGATGATGGGAAAGTGCGATCGAATCTTGCCTGCAATAACTTCTACAACACCATCCACATACTAATTGATAGTTTTAATTACATTAAACCTCAACATATTTGCATAAAGTCCTGGCTTCAGGAATAGACGAACCAGATTGACGCAACTCTTCTAAATGAAAAACTATTGCTGCTTTAATTTGCTGTTCGACTTCCTCGATTGTTGTTCCTGTTCCTAGGCATGAGGCGCTCTCTGGTAAAATAAGCAGAAGAATTGCTTTCGGATTTCCCGATGGGAATTAAATCTCGATTGTTGTTCCTGTTGCTAGGCATCTGGGTACCTCGGGCAACATAAGCAAAAGATTTGCTTTCTGATTTCCGGAGGGGAATTAAATAAATTGTAATTCTGCTTTGACTATCTGCTTTTGGGTTTGCCAACACCATAGACCCTTCTGGCGTCAATTCCCATCTGTCGCGAGGCGAATTTGTTTCTACATATCGTTTAACCAAGCCATCAACAGCCAGTTTTTTTAAGACAACCATCATGTCAGGTTCTCGCGGTACATCTCTACGGGAAAGTGCACTCGCGAGTTCGTACCAACTCCACTTTCCTTGACCTTTAGCTACTAATTCCAGCAGCACTAATTCAAGCTGGGTTAATTGAGTTAGGTTTTTCATCAAAATTCCTCTACGCTCGGATGAAATAAAACGCCGAATCCTTCTTTTAATTTATAATCTTCCAGAGTAGCTGTGTGAGCATTGTTCCAAAGTTCATAAGCCTCATCCGGGTCAGCGGGTTGTCCAGTTGGGTAGCCAAGCTTTTTATACCTGAGATACTCGCGTAACTCGTGAGTATAAAAGCGTAAATCAACAGGCTCAGCTACAAGGGTTTGGGTGGTGATACCTCTTAACCTTTCAACCATTCTTAGCTCAGCTTCACCAACGGGATTAAATCTGCGAACATGAGCTTCAACTAAGGCAACGCCTTTATCAGTAATTTTAACATTTTGATAAGATAAGTTGAGAATCTTTCCGCCAGCTTTCGAGGGATTGAAGGGTCTGCCACTTATTGCACCTTTTTCTATCATTTTATTCAAGTGGCTTTAATCTATCCGTAGTTAACAAAGTTCTGAAACCTTTAGATGTTAAACTCTACAAGTCTCGACGCGAGAGAAGAGACTTAACAAGCCACAAGCTAACCCCTTACGTCCTCGGCCTGGGAGGTGACCTTCTGGTGCTTTGGTGTTGAATTTGAGATCTCTATAATCCAACCCGTTACTATTCACACGCCAACCTAACCTATCTAGGAATGCTTCCCATATTTTACTATCAAATTCCCTGGTTCCCCCCAGACTTTGATAAATGCGCTTCTGCACCGAAAAGCCGAAGCGCTGATTACTGTATTTTACCCAAAGTTGGTCAATCGTTCGTAAGTCTTCACAGGGGAATCGATCGATATCTTCATCCCTCAGCCAGCCTTCACTTGTTCTATCCGCTACTTCCAGCATTTTTTTTACCGTTTCCAGATCCGCCTCTTTCCATTCTTCGCTAGCCAATAGCCGATCGAGTTGACGATAATCGACTCCTTTTGCTGAAATCAATTTTACAGGTTGTGACATGGTGGCTTGTGGAAGCATAGCCAACCATTGTTGCACTGAGTGAGGCCGATTTGTCACATCCATTTCCATCCCTTTCATAATTGCCTGATGCACCGCATCGCTAATATTAGGATTAATCTCAAACGGCGGCCTTAAAGGATGATTTAAAGCCCTCATAAATGCAGCAGTTGGCGGTGTTCTCGTTAGCAGATAGTATAGCGTTGCCGCCAGAGCATAAACATCTGTGTACTCAGCAAATCTGCCACTTTCTCCGTACTGTTCGGGAGGCGCAAAACCATGTGTTAATCCAAAAGTCATTTGCTGAGTGCGATCTGGAATAAAACCCCGTGCCAAACCAAAATCAATCAAAACAGCATCTTGATTGTCACGCACCATAATGTTTGGTGGCTTGATATCCCGATGTAATAAACCTTTTTCGTGAACTACTATTACGGCTTCTCCTGCTTTGCGGATGTAATTTAAAGCTTCAGTTTCTGACAAAATACCGCGCCTTTCCACCCATTTCCACAAATCTTCTCCTGCCACATATTCCATCGCAATACAAGGCAAATCACCGTCAATGAAATAGGTGTCTATTTGCACAATATTTGGATGCCTGCACAAAGATAGCAGTAGTGCCTCTTGCAGGAATCTTTCCCGATACCGGGCAAAATCTGGATCGCTCAATAATTCATCTTTCAGCGTTTTGATGACAACCGGCTGCCTGTTTTGCGCCTTCTGCGCTAGGTAGGTGATGCCAAAGCCGCCCTCACCTAACTTGCGTTCAATAATATACCGATCGCCATTTAACCCCTGCCCCGGTGTCCAAACCATTCTCCTCACCGCCAACCAATATTAATTTTAATCTCGGCATAGCCTGTATTTTAACTGTATTTTTTAGGTTGGGTTTAGTTCCACCAGCCCAACTTCAGTTAGCCTTCCCGGTGATGGTTGGCTTTTAGTTCGATCGCCCTTTTCCGACATAATTCGATCGACAAATTCGCAGCAATCTCATTAAGAATCATAAATCGTAAAACCTCTTTGTCCAAACAGACCCTTTCTATGGCAACCTGAAAAACAGCAGACACATTTTTATAGACCTTAGTAACAAAACTCTACCAACCAGTTATGCAAACTCTGCCGAACCCCACTAAAACCGCATCTAGCCAACCGATTTTCGACACCACCATCAAACGCCGCAAAACCCGGCCCGTCAAAGTCGGTAGCGTCACCATCGGCGGCGGCAACCCCGTCGTCGTACAGTCGATGATTAACGAAGACACCCTCGACATCGACGGTTCAGTCGCCGGAATTCGGCGCTTGCACGAGATTGGCTGCGAAATCGTCCGCGTCACCGTGCCCAGCATGGCCCACGCCAAAGCTTTAGCCGAAATCAAGCAAAAACTGCACGCCACCTATCAACCCGTGCCCCTCGTGGCCGATGTCCACCACAACGGTATGAAAATTGCCCTGGAAGTGGCGAAACACGTAGACAAAGTGAGAATCAATCCGGGACTTTACGTGTTCGAGAAGCCGAAAGCCGACAGAACCGAATACACCGACGCCGAATTCGCGGAAATTGGCGAAAAAATCCGCGAAACCCTGGAACCTCTGGTGATTTCCCTGCGCGACCAAGGCAAAGCTTTGCGAATCGGCGTCAATCACGGTTCCCTCGCCGAACGGATGCTTTTTACCTATGGCGACACCCCCGAAGGCATGGTGGAATCGGCCCTGGAATTCATCAAAATTTGCGAATCCCTCGACTTCCGAAATATCGTACTTTCCCTGAAAGCCTCCCGCGCGCCCGTGATGGTGGCTGCTTACCGCTTGATGGTGCACCGGATGGACGAACTCGGCATGGATTACCCGCTGCATCTCGGCGTCACGGAAGCTGGAGACGGCGAATACGGCCGCATCAAATCCACCGCAGGCCTGGCACCTTTGTTAGCTGACGGCATCGGCGACACCATCCGCGTCTCGCTGACAGAGGCCCCAGAAAAGGAGATTCCCGTTTGCTACAGCATTCTGCAAGCCTTGGGACTGCGGAAAACGATGGTTGAGTATGTCGCTTGTCCTTCCTGCGGTCGCACTTTGTTTAATTTAGAGGAAGTGTTACACAAAGTGAGAGAGGCGACGAAGCATCTCACGGGTTTGGATATAGCAGTAATGGGCTGTATTGTCAATGGTCCGGGAGAAATGGCTGATGCTGATTACGGCTACGTCGGGAAGCAACCGGGTTATATTTCGTTGTACCGGGGCCGGGAAGAAATTAAGAAAGTGCCGGAAGACCGAGGCGTGGCAGAATTGATTGACTTGATTAAATCGGACGATCGCTGGGTCGATCCTTAATAGCTGTCGTTAGCGCAGCCCTCGGAGAGGATTGTCCCTAATGCGTGTTTTTAAACCCGGAGATCCCCCCTAACCCCCCTTAGTAAGGGGGGGACAAGAGCGCTCAAAGTCCTTGTTAAGGGGGGACAATAACGCTCTAAGTCCCCCTTCTTAAGGGGGATTTAGGGGGATCGAGACTTTGATACAAACGAAAGAGATAGAGGGTTTCAGTCTTAAGTTGACACCGCAGAACTCGGCAAAGTGGAATAATATATGTACGCCAAACGCGAGCCGGCCTTGCCTGTGTTAGATTGAGCGTAATTATTCTGAACTCTTTTCCTCCCGCGCGTCAGACAAATGGTTATAACAAAACGAGGGCTTGTTCTAAGTGCAGCAGCAGTGGTACTCACTGCTGTAACTCTTGCGAACACTGGTTGCAGTTCTAAATCTCTGGCTTCTTTTCGGGGAAGCCCTAAAGAGTTGGTTGATGAAGTTTGGCAAATTATTGACAAAAGTTATGTAGATGGCACTTTTAACCAGGTTGACTGGAAAGCGGTGCGGAATGATTATTTGAACCGGACTTATACCAGCGACGAGGAAGCTTACAAAGCAATTCGGGAAATGCTGAAGAAGCTGGACGATCCTTATACGCGGTTTATGGACCCTCAAGAGTTCAGAAATATGCAGGTTGACACTTCTGGGGAACTGACAGGAGTTGGGATTCAGTTGACTCAAGATGAGGAAACCAAAAAGTTGGTGGTGATTTCGCCGATCGAAGATACCCCTGCTTTTACTGCTGGTATTCTGGCAAAAGATATTATTACTAAGATTGACGGCAAGAGCACCGAAGGCATGGATACGAATCAAGCGGTAAGTTTGATTCGCGGCCAGGTGAATACTGAAGTGACGCTGACAATTTTGCGGGGAAGCAAGGAATTAGAATTTAAGCTGAAACGCGCTAAAATTGAAATTCATCCTGTGCGGCAGTCGGTGCAGAAAACTCCCATCGGAGAAGTCGGCTATATTCGCTTAAATCAGTTCAGTGCGAATGCTGCATCGGAAATGCGATCGGCAATTAAGGAGTTGGAACAGAAAAAGGTAACGGGCTATATTTTAGACTTGCGTTCCAATCCCGGCGGGTTGCTGTACGGAAGTATTGAAATTGCTCGGATGTGGCTCAAAGAAGGTACGATCGTCTCAACGGTCGATCGAGTCGGTGAAGCCGATAAACAAACGGCAAACAAGGCAGAGCTCACAGACAAACCGCTAGTTGTGCTGGTAGACGGCGGTTCCGCAAGTGCTAGCGAGATTCTATCCGGTGCTTTGCAAGACAACAAACGCGCGGTTTTGGTGGGAACAAAGACGTTTGGTAAAGGTTTAGTTCAGTCAGTACGCGGCGTGGGAAATGGTGCCGGTTTGGCGGTGACAATTGCCAAGTATTTTACTCCCAACGGCACTGATATCAACCACGCCGGGATTGAACCGGATTTTAAGGTAGAACTCACCGACGCTCAAAAACAGGAATTGAGGCGCGATCGCGATAAAATTGCTACGACGGCCGATCCCCAGTACGCGAAAGCTATGGAAGTTTTGACACAGCAAGTTACTGGTAAAACAGGGAACAATAAGGCGGAGTCGAAACCGAATGCAGCGCCCCCTAAACCGAATGCGGCGCAAGCAAAACCGAGTGCAGCACCTTCTAAATCTAGGTAGAAAACCTGTGTAGGGTTTCAGTTAAAAAAAGCATTCGGGGGAAGATTTACGGCTAAAAGCCCAGATTTTAAACTCGAATGCTTCGCTATTTTTTGCAATCCGTCATTGCGAGTCAATCGATTTTAGATTTTAGATTTTAGATTGAAGCATTGACCCCAGGGATAAATTCGGGACACAAGTTTCATCGGATACAGGTTTTTTATTTCTGGACGGATGAATCCGGGGGCTTGTATCCTGGATGCTTTCGGTCATCTCAAGTCCGGTGGCATCGTCGGGCGTAAAATTCCGTCAACAGTCAACAATCCCGGACGGTGCCACCGGCATTGATCTAATTCATCTGCGTTAATCTGTGTTGCATCTGCCTTCATCTGCGGTTAAAAAAGATAATTTATTCACTGCAGATGATAATGGATTGACGCTGATTCACGCAGATGATGACAAGAGAGATATCAAGAATTCCGATGCTAACAGATTTGAGATCGCGTTAGCTTTCGCGATGCGGAGGAAAGTAATAGTAATTCGTCATTGCGGTTGGCATTTGCCGGCGCGAATTAATCCGATGCGGCGGGCGATGGCATCTTCGGCAGAATCGTAAGGGCCCCACTTTTCAATAATACTGGGGTTTTGTTCTTCAAGTTGCGCGATCCTCTGCGAGGGCTCCGCCAACGGCAAAATTTCGCAATTACCCGCAGGACGTTTGACAATATAAAATTTTGGTGTTTCTGTCATAGCTAAATTCGTCAAATAAAAGCTGGATACTAACTAGGCAATTGGCTCATTATATCAAATAGCGAAACGGCAATGCCGTGTCCCAAGTGTGTCTTAGCATTAAACTCGCCGTCCTACAGTAGTTGAAACCCCTCCCCGACTGCGGATTTAACCGCCTGCAACTAATAAGAATTAAAAAAAACTAACACTTTGGGAAGATGCCACAATCTTTATTTATGATAAATATATAGACATTTGTCTAAACAGTGCATTAAACCCTTTCTGAAGTGGCTAAATATTCTAATCAATACCAAAAAACCATGCAATTTCTACCCAAAACAATCCCCGAAATTCAACCAGAAATCATATCAGTTAAAGAATCACCGCCAGAACTTGTTACTTTCGATGTCGGCGGGATGAAATGTGCCGGCTGCGCGAAAGCTGTGGAACGCCAACTCATGCAATATTCAGGCGTAATTTCAGCTTGCGTTAACTTAGCCGTAGAAGTTGCCACGGTTGAGTGTCAACCGGGGACTGTCGATGCAGAGGCTTTAGCGAAAAAGTTGACTGATAATGGATTTCCCTCTCAGTCTCGTTTAGGTGAAAATCAGCGGGAAGCAGAAGCGGCAACAATTGAACGGCGACAGCAAGAAATTCGACAGCAAATCAAGCAATTGACGATCGCCCTAATCCTAATTATTTTATCCGGTTTAGGTCACGTACTCGGCACAAAAGCCCCAATTCTCAGCAATATTTGGTTTCACTGGGGACTCGCCACCCTAGCTTTGCTGCTACCGGGCCGTTCGATTATTGTTGACGGGTGCCGCAGTTTGTGGCGAAATGCACCCAATATGAATACTTTGGTAGCTTTAGGCGCTGTCACAGCTTACACCGCTAGCAACGCGGCGCTGCTGTTTCCACGGATGGGATGGGAATGTTTTTTTGACGAACCGGTGATGCTGCTTGGCTTTATTTTGTTGGGCAAAACTCTCGAACAGCAAGCCAGACGCCGCGCTGCATCAGCTTTACAAGCTTTAATCGCATTGCAACCGGCAAAAGCCCGCTTAGTTGATTTTAAACTTTCGAGTTTAGATTTGCGATCGCAAGAATTGCCTTTAAACTCGACATCAGAGGTCTACGATCCACAATACATAGAAATTCCCGCCGATCGCGTCCGAGTCGGAGAATGGCTGCAAGTTTTGCCCGGAGAAAAAATACCCGTAGACGGCGAAATTTGCGAAGGTAAAACAACCATAGATGAGTCGATGCTGACTGGTGAATCGCTGCCGGTTTTGAAGCAGCCAGGAGATACAGTTGCGGCGGGAACTATCAATAAATCCGGGGCAATTGTAATGCGCGCAACTCGCACCGGTAAGGAAACAACTGTAGCTCAAATGGTGGCTTTGGTGCAGGCAGCCCAAACTCGCAAAGCGCCGATTCAAAATTTAGCTGATACTGTCGCGGGATATTTTGTCTATGGGGTAATGGCGATATCGGTTTTAACTTTCCTATTTTGGTATTTTGCCGGGACTCATATTTGGCCTTCTGTGCTTTTAGGACACGGGGCGATGGATATGGGACACGGGGCAATGAATATGGGAAATGAATTGCCAATTATCCATTATCAATCGCCTTTGCTCTTAAGTTTGAAATTGGCGATCGCCGTTTTAGTCATTGCTTGTCCTTGCGCTTTGGGACTGGCTACCCCAACTGCAATTTTAGTCGGTTCTGGCATCGGGGCGGAGCGCGGACTTTTAATTCGCGGTGGTGATGTTTTAGAACGGGTGCATCAATTAGATACGGTGGTTTTTGACAAGACGGGCACTCTGACAACCGGAAATCTCACACTCACAGATTATTTGCCGATTTTCCAGAATTCGGAGTGGGATTTGAACTCAGATATTAATGTTGGTAACAAACAAGATGTTTGTTCCACAATTGAGGGAGTTTCTGGTAACAGCCAAGATGCCTGTTCCACAATTGAGGGAGTTTCTGGTAACAGCCAAGATGCCTGTTCCACAATTGACTCAAAACTGCTGCAAATTGCGGCGGCGGTGGAAAGGGGCGCTTCTCATCCCATCGCCGCAGCGATTTTGCTGGAAGCTCAACAGCAAGGTTTGCCACTGCTAGCTGCTGAGGATTTCTGCACGGAACCTGGTTTCGGGGTTTCTGCTGTGGTGGAGGGCCGGCGGGTGTTCGCGGGGAATGCTGAGTGGATGAAGAAGCAGGGGGTCGCTGTGGCGACGGAATTGTCGGGGTCTTTGCAAGGCAAAACGGCGGTTTACGTGGCTTCTGGGGGCGTTTTGCTGGGGGTAATCGGGCTAAAAGATACTCTGAGGCCGGATGCTAAGGCGGCGGTGGAACGTTTGCGGGGCATGGGATTGCGGGTGATGATGCTGACGGGGGATACGGCGTCTGCGGCGGCGACGACGGCGCAGCAGCTAGATTTGGCGACGGCTGATGTTTTGGCCGAGGTGCGGCCGGAGGGGAAGGCGAGGGCGATCGCGGCTTTGCAAGCCCAAGGCTGTAAAGTGGCTGTGGTGGGGGATGGTATCAATGACGCGCCGGCTTTGGCTCAAGCTGATGTCGGTATCGGTTTGCACTGCGGCACTGATGTCGCAGTTGAGACTGCTCAAATTGTGCTGATGCGAAATGCTTTGATGGATGTTGTTGAGTCGATCGAGCTGGGGCGCGCTACTTTTAATAAGATTCGCCAAAATTTATTTTGGGCTTTTGGTTACAATACTCTGGGAATTCCGGTTGCAGCGGGTCTTTTGCTGCCTGCAACCGGAATTCTACTAAGTCCTGCGGCGGCCGGAGCATTTATGGCGTTTAGTTCTGTTAGCGTGGTTACAAATTCTTTGTTTTTGCGCCGGGGATTTAGAACTTAAATTTAGGGATTGCATATAAAAGTCAGAGGTCATTGGTCATTAGCCACCAACTAATGACTAATGACTAATGAGTGAGGACTAATGACTGATGGCTACAGTGCCATACTTTCCAAGAGTCGCCAGTTATTGTTGTTCATAATTGAACGACTAACTAGCTCGAACATTTGACGGCAGTGGTTGTTGGTTTGCAGGGGCAGTTCCTCGTTTTTAATCACGAAGTTCATGCGAACCTCTGAGTCGCTAGCCGTGTTTTTCTCAATTAGGACTTCTGCGGTGACAAGTTTGGCAATGGAAACTTGACCGGGAAGCTCGCGAGCCATGACGGAATCTCCTGTATTGTAGATAATATCAAGATTGCATGACTCTAAAATTTCAATCAGGGACTGACGGAGACGGTCGATCGGAACGGCAACGATAAAAAAACCAGTATAGCGAGCCATAGACAACTCCAGCCGTGAGGCATTTAGACTTTATTATCATACCGAACCTAGAAGAGATGAACAGAACAATATGGATTTATTTTATTCCGGTGGGAAGTTAGGGCAATGAAGGGCAAACTTATCGTGTTTGAGGGGGTTGAAGGTGCGGGTAAAACTACGCAAATGCAGCGGCTGATAGATTGGTTGCAAGCAAGTTGCTTTCTGACAGTCCGGTTGGTGGCGACTCGCGAACCGGGGGGTACTGAGTTGGGAAGGGGACTGCGACATTTGCTGCTAAAACAAGATTCGGGAGAATTGGTATGCGATCGAGCAGAATTAATGATGTATGCTGCCGATCGCGCTCAGCACGTTGAAACTTTTCTCAAACCCGAGTTATCGAAGGGAACGATTGTTTTATGCGATCGCTTTACTGACTCTACGATTGCTTATCAGGGCTACGGCCGCGGTCTTAAGTTAAATTTAATTAAGCAGTTGAATGAAATTGCCACCGGCGGCTTGGAAAGCGATCTGACTTTGTGGCTCGATATTAATGTGGAGATGGGTTTGGCGAGGGTAAGGGATCGGGGAGGGTGCGATCGGATCGAGCAAGCTGATTTGAAGTTTCACCGCCTTGTGCAGCAAGGTTTTGCGGAGTTAGCCGAGGAAAATAAATCTCGAATTGTCCGGATAAATGCCGATCGCCCTGAATATGAAGTCGCTCAGGAAATCCAAACTATTGTAACTCGCAGGTTAGAAGCTTGGGGATATTTAAATAATACCTCTTCTGAAAATTAGGGTTACATCATATCTAGAAACACTACAATGCCGTACCCTGCTCCAGGAACTTACAACTTAACATTGTTAACTCAAAACAATTATTGAGCCGTCCATTAAACCAAAATAACCTTTTTGTATTATAGCAACCACCACCGACGCTTAAGATGTTCTTAATTGGTGACACCCTAGATTTTATTCCTTCATCCTTCTTCCTGATATCCGTTACATCCCTTACATAATACGTTGCCGAACTTCCTTCTTCCGCAAACATGAATTATTTCACATCATTAATCGGACAAGAGCGACCAGTAGAATTGCTAACACAAGCAGTCGAGCGAAACCGAATTGCTCCTGGTTATTTATTTGTCGGCTCTAACGGCATCGGCAAAAGTTTAGCTGCTCAGTCTTTCATCGAGCTTTTATTCTCAGCCAATCTTGCCGAAACCCGATTAATAGCCTCCGTGCAAAATCGCGTGAGGCAGCGAAATCATCCAGACTTGCTCTGGGTAGAACCAACTTACATGAACCAAGGTAAACGGCTTACGCCAAAGGAAGCAGAGGAAGCCGGTTTAAAGCGGAAAGCACCGCCACAAATTCGCTTAGAACAAGTTCGAGAAATCGGTGAATTTCTCAGCCGACCACCGCTAGAAGCTGGGCGTTCAGTCGTAGTTTTGGAACAAGCAGAAACAATGGGTGAGGGAGCCGCTAACGGCTTGCTGAAAACATTGGAAGAACCGGGAAAAGCAGCGCTAATTTTAATTGCTCCGACAGTGGAAGCTTTGCTGCCAACTTTGATTTCCCGCTGTCAAAAAATCCAGTTTTCTCGGCTGAATACCCAAGCAATGGCACAAGTTTTGCAGCAAGCCGGATTCGCGGAGATTTTGGATCGTCCGGAGGTACTGGGGATGGCTCAGGGCAGTCCTGGGGAGGCAATTGCTATTTGGCAGCAACTGCAATCAATGCCAGAGGATTTGCTGCAAAAGGTGAAGCAGTTACCTCAAAATCTGGGGTCTGCTTTGGAATTGGCCAAGGAAATTGATAAAACTTTAGATACTGAATCTCAGTTGTGGTTAATCGATTATTTACAGCACTGTTACTGGCAACAATTTTTGGCAGGGAGAATTAGTCGATCGCCCTTAGAGCCCTTGGAAAAAGCACGACAATATTTGCTAAACTACGTACAACCGCGATTGGTTTGGGAATGCACGCTAATGGGAATATGTCAAGCATAACCTAGTGCCGAGTTTGAGCGCAATACGATGAGTAACACGATGGAAAAAGCCACATTTGCAGCAGGTTGTTTTTGGGGAGTTGAACACAAGTTTCGCGCCGTTGTGGGTGTAGTCTCGACTGCTGCGGGCTACACCGGAGGTCACTGGCCGAACCCGTGCTACCTGGATGTTTGCGCCAGAGTCACGGGTCACGCTGAATCTGTGCTGGTAGAGTACGATCGATCGCAGGTGAGTTACGAAGCACTGCTAGATGTATTTTGGAACTGTCACGATCCTACCCAAATCAATCGCCAAGGCCCCGACAGAGGCGAACAGTACAGGTCTGTAATTTTTTATCACAATTGGGAACAAGAAAAAGCCGCTCGCGCCTCCAAAAAAAAATTGCAAACTTCCGGTAAATACGACAAAGATATTGCCACCGAAATCAAACCTGCTGCTGAATTTTATATGGCAGAGGATTACCACCAGCAATATATTGAGAAGAAGCGAAATTTGTCAAATTTTATTAGTTAAAAAGTAGGCAGACGCGACCCCAAATAAAAGATTTTACGGGCGGCTAAGGCAATAATATAAACGAGCGACAGTTTATTATTAATGCAAAACCCAGTCTCCCCCAAGCCATGTTTATTTCCACCTACTCAGTAATAAATCATTAGTGATGAGATAGTGTTTGCTAGGGGCAATCACCCCTTGTAAGCCTATGCGATATGCGAGATAAATTTCAGATTGGACAATTGCTAAAAGAATATAGATTCGGTTTTGGAATGCGAGTCTGAGGAGGATTGATAGCGTTTTAAACAGATTGTTACGCAAGTCATAATATTATAAAAATGCTGTAGTAGTTGGGGACGTAAGACCCAACAATTTTGCAATAAATCCTAAAGAAAGATTGGGGATTTAGGTTTCAATTCTCTTGACTTAATACCACTTTTTGCATCTATAATTGTAGTCATTAGTCAGCAATTATTAGTCATTAGTCTGATGACAGGGGGAAAAGGGAAGAATATCTACTTTTGCAGTCTTGCCTGTTTATTTGCTAAGCTAGAGGTGGCGCTCTGTCATCAATAAACCTTAGATTTATGCACAGGTTATTAACTGGGAAACTGCGAATAGAGTATTTAACAATACCAATCGCTAATCTTCCAGCAAATCTATCCGGTACTAAAATTGTACAGCTTACTGACTTTCACTATGACGGGGTTCGGCTGTCGGAATGGTTGCTAGAAAAGGCGATTGCTGCAGCTAATGAAGCTGAACCCGACATGATTTTTTTAACCGGTGACTTTATTACCTACGATCCCGCACCTATTTACACCTTAGTGGAGCGATTGAAAAACTTGCACAGTCGGGTGGGAATTTACGCGGTTTTGGGCAATCACGACCACTATTGGCCGGGAGCAAAGAAAGAGGTTGCTAATGCTTTAAATAGCGTCGGGATTCGGGTTTTGTACAACGAAGCAATCTATCCCTTGGGGCCCCAATTGGCTTTAGTTGGGCTAGCAGATTTTTGGTCGGGCGATTTTGCGCCTAAACCTGTAATGGCATCAATAAATCCCGCCATTTCTCGGATTGTATTGTCTCACAATCCTGATACTGCTGAAAAGCTGCAAAATTGGCGGATTGATTTACAGTTGTCTGGGCACACTCACGGCGGTCAAATAGTTATTCCTGGTATCGGCCCTTTGTACGCTTGGGTGAGAAAAATTGGCTATTTGATTCCTAAACGAATCCGAAAGTTCATTCCTTATCTTTCGGCTTGCGATCGAGTAGTTACTCACTGGGAATGGGCTAGCGGTTTGCATCAGGTTGGGAGTAATTTGCTGTACGTGAATCGGGGTTTGGGAACTTATTCGCCGGGAAGGCTATTTTGTCCCCCGGAGGTGACCGTAATTACTTTGGTTTGTCAAGATATGTAAGGGCGGGTTTAGGGTGCACACTTTCCCGATAATAGATAATATAGCAGAGGGAAAAAAGAAGAAGGAAGTTCGGCAACGAGCACTGTACAAGATGTAATGGATGTCAGGGAGAAGGAAGAGGGAAGAAGCAAGAAGGTTTTTTGTACAATGTCTATTATTTTTAATTTGCTTCTCCAAAGCGATAGCCTCTGCCGTAGACTGTTTGGATTAGCACAGATTCACCCGGTGCTTCTATTTTGCGCCGCAGCAGGCGAATTTGAGCGGCTAATACATTGCTGCTGGGTTTTTCGGTTTCAGTCCATAAATACTGGTGTATTTGTTCGTGTGTTAGCAATTGACCGGGGTGGCGCATTAAGTATTCTAATAACTGACATTCTTTTTCTGATAAATCAATTGTGCGATCGCCCCGATAAGCTAATTGATTGTCGTAGTCTAGCTGTAAATCTGCAACTTGCAGCCGTCCGACAGCAACCTCGGCATCAAAAGTAGGAGGCCGCCGCAGCAATGCGCGGACTCTGGCTAGCAGTTCTCGCAGTTCAAAAGGTTTGACTAAATAGTCGTCTGCACCGGCGTCGAGTCCTTGTACGCGATCGTCTACGGTATCTTTGGCGGTGAGAAATAGCACTGGCGTACTCCTTCCTTGCGATCGCAACTTCTGGCAAATTGCCAGTCCGGTTTGTCTCGGCAGCATCCAATCCAAAATTAGCAAATCGTAATTTCCCTGCATTGCTAAATTGCTGCCACTTGCTCCGTCAAATGCCACATCAACTGTATAACCTTCGCGGGTTAAGACTCGACTCAAAGGGTCAGTTAACTCAACTTCATCATCAACTAAAAGAATCCGCATCCTGATTTCAAATTTGAGATTTGAGATTTTAGGTTAAGTAAACTGATTTTTCCTAGATTTTAATGTGTGGAATACTTTCCGTTTCGCTGCAAGCTGCTGCTATCCATTCCTCGATGGCAGGCAAGGCCAAAATCGCATCTGCATAAGCTTTTGCTACTGAATCTAATTTGACTCCGTAGGTGACAAAACGCATGACAACGGGGGCAAACATAGCGTCAACAATTGTGAATTTTCCGAACAGCATATTGCCACCTGTCCCGAATTTTTGGCGGCATTCGCGCCAAATGGTAAAGATGCGATCGATATCTGCTTCGACACCGGCAGTCATCCCTTCTCCCGGATAGCGGTTGCGGCAGTCCATCGGCATATTTTCGCGCAAATTTTGGAACCCCGCGTGCATTTCGGCGGCAATGGAACGGGCGATCGCCCGTTCCGCTACATCTGTCGGCCACAAATCATTTGCAAAGCGATCTGCAACGTATTCGCAAATTGCTAAAGATTCCCACACTTTTAAGTCGCCGTCGATTAAAACTGGCACTTTTCCCGAGGGAGAATAGCGCCGAATTTCTTCATTGGTTGTCGGCCAGTCTAAGGGGATTCTCACCTCGGCAAATTCCAGTCCAGCTTGTTTCATCGCCAGCCAAGCGCGCAGCGACCAAGAGGAATAATTTTTGTTGCCGATTACCAGAGTCAATTTCGTCATAGTTTAGCTTTCAGCTATTTGCAATCGCCAGTTAAATTCTAATTTTTAGACTTGAATACACAAAGGCGTGATACACAATGACGATCCTCTTCGAGGGCTTCGCTAACGGGCGCTCTGCCCGTTTTCTGCACCAGCCTCTGCAAGCATTTTACATTAACAGCCTCCCACCGTTCCGCGTTTTTCTGCAAACTGCGATCGGGGGGCGCGATCGAACACGCTTGATTGCACATGGAGCGAGAAGCCTCTGTCCCTGGGAACGCTAGCCTGGTTAGCGCTCGGTACAGCTACTGTATAGTCCATTTCCTCCCGCTCTACACCACCGCCTGAGAGGATTTCATCTACTGTAATCTTTTTCAGGGAATCCGGGTCTACACTGTGAAAATTTTCGTCAAATTCTTGATGGTTTTCCATACCGACCGCCGTTTAAAAAATTGACTCAATAAAAAATTACTAAATATAATATATCCTCAAACAATGGATCGAGCAATACCCGAAATTTATTTTTCGCTCTGAACTCTATGTGTTATTCTGAGTTTGGTAAAAGCTGTTTCTGCTTATGCCGCGATCGCCCCCTTTCCAAATTAAGAAATTTACCCTCTAAAAATTGACATGATTACTGTTGCACTTCCCAAAGGCGGATTGTTAGGAGATAGCATTCGGCTGTTTAAATCGGTTGGATTAGACTTCAGTGCTTTTCTCGATTCCTCTAACCGACAACTTCAAATTTATGACCCTACAGGCACTGCCAAAGCTTTGCTAGTAAGGACGCATGACGTACCGGTTTATGTGGAATACGGTCAAGCAGATTTGGGAATTGCTGGCTATGATGTTTTGCGGGAAAAAAAGCCGAAAGTTGCCAATTTAATTGATTTAAAATTTGGCAAGTGTCGGCTGTCGGTGGCAGTGAAAGAATCTAGTTCTTACCGACGAACGGTGGATTTGCCTCCTCACGGTAGAGTTGCTTCTAAGTTCGTACACTGTGCAAGAGAATATTTTCACAATTTGAATTTGCCGGTGGAAATTGTGCCGCTTTACGGTTCTGTGGAGTTGGGGCCGATTACGGGTATGTCTGAGGCTATTGTGGATTTGGTTTCGACTGGCAAAACTTTGCGAGAAAATGGTTTGGTGGAAATTGATGTTTTGTTTGAAAGTTCAGCTTATTTGATCGGTCATCCTCTGAGTTACCGTTTGAATGCTGGAGGTGTGAATGAGTTGATCGAGAAGTTGAGAGAGCAAGTTTTGACTGCTGTTTGATGCTAACTCCAATTAGAGTAGACTTATTGCATAAATCTTTCATTAATAGGGAAAGCACAGACGCAACGTAGATGCAATGCAGGATAGTTAGCAACTTTTGCAATAGGTCTAAACTATTGTGGGCTGGGCACGCCAGCCCGCCCTAAAAGTTAAATCTTTATGAAGTGCTACTCGCAGGTATAAAACCTAGTTTTTCCTGGCAGCGATTTATATAAAAACGGACGACTGTATCAGCAGGGTTTTGTTCGATTAGTTGCTGAAAATATCCCAAGGCGGCGACAAATCTTTCGGATTGCCATCCTTTAATTCCTTTGTCAAATAAACCCTGGGTAAGCTGCTTTGCCTCCGAGTCGGGACAGGAGGCACTCCAGATTTCGTAGATTTCAATAGCTCCCTGCTTGCCGCGCGGCGTGACTCGATCGATCCAGCGATAGTAATAATTGTTGCTGGGCAAATGGCTGTCAGCAGCAGTCGCCCCAAAAGTAGAAATAATACTCTCCTGTGTTTCCCCTTCTAAGTCGCACTTTAATAATAGACTTTCTTTTGAGTGGGAGTTGGAACTTATGCCATTTAGAAATTCTCTCGCATGAACAATGGCATTTTCGCTAACAATAATTTGGCAACCGTATATTTTAGTTAAATTTTCTAACCGAGAAGCTGTATTTACCACATCGCCGATGACTGTAGAGTCCATGCGGCGATCGGAACCTAAAGTGCCGATCATGCCGATACCTGTGTTAATTCCTGTACCAATATTGACTGGAGATTCTAAATTGTATTTGTGGCGACTGGCATTAAATTCTTGCAAAGTTTCTTGCATTGCTACTGCGGCTTCTATCGCATCCATGGCGTGAGAATTGGGCTTGTCAAATACTGCCATGATTGCATCGCCTAGGTATTTGTCAATAAACCCGCTGTGAGAGGTTATGCACTCGTTCATTTTAGTAAAAAAAGCGTTCAACCATTCAAAAGTCTCGCGAGCTTGTTGAGATTCGGCGATCGTAGTAAACCCGCGAATGTCACAGAATAAAACAGTCAGCTCTTCTTCTGTGGCATTGCCCAACTGAATAGATTCTATTCCTTGCGGCGCAATTCGCTCGAGAATTTGCTCTGGCACAAATAGCTGAAATTTTTCTGAAAGATATTCGTTTGCTTCCCAAGCTGCGGCGATTTGGCGTTTGCTTTGCTCTTTTACCTGCTGGTTGAATTGGGAAGATACAGCTTGCGATCGCATTTGACTCAACTGCAAAATATTTTCCACTTTTGCCAGAAGCAAGCGACTGTTAAAAGGCTTTGTTAAATAATCATCGGCCATCATTTCTAACCCTTTGATGCGAGAGGTATCGTCATCGAGGGCAGTTAAAAAAATCACCGGTACAGTTTGCAATGCCGTATCCTTCCGCAGGATCTCGCACACATCAAAACCGTCCATCTCCGGCATCATAATATCTAGTAAAATTAAATCGGGTCGAGAGGCGCGGGCAAGGGAGAGCGCTTCATGACCAGATAGCGCTGATACTGTAGCGTATCCTTTCATGAGCAATAACTCTTCCAGTAAAATCAGATTAGCTGGCTCGTCATCAACCAACATGATGCAGGGCGACTTGTTTGACATGGAATACGATCTAATATATTGAATTTAGCTCGGGAGTTGCGCGTGGAGAAGCTCGAAAACTGGTTGATGCGTATATTTCTCGTTACTAAACTCGATATTTTTCGTAGGAACCGGCTTTCGGAGGCAAGTGCGGGCAAGTCATATACATATTTATCTACTCTTGAGTTTAACCTTTGTTGTTATCAATTATCCTAAATGGCAGTGCTGGAACTGCAAATAATTATTGTTAGCCCAGAAAAGAACGGACAGTAGCGATCGTCAAATTCAGATCCAGCGGCTTACTCAAATAACCACAAGCGCCAGCTTCCAAACATCGATCGCGATC
>NZ_JAUBQU010000008.1:0-97162 GCF_036701435.1 Microcoleus sp. Pol12A5 | reverse complement strand
CCGTTCTTGTTTGACTGACAATATATTAGATTCTTCTGAGTCCTTTTGTCAAGCGTGATTGAGATGCTCTTACCCTGCAGTCCGGATGAGAATGTTCAACTTGTTTCGGACAATCCTGTTGCATTGGTTAAGGAATTGAAAAAAGAAACGGGTAAAGACATCTGGCTCTGCGGTGGTGGCGCTTTAGCGGCAACTCTTTTTTCGGAGATTGACGAGATGATTGTCAAGTTGAATCCGCTAGTTATCGGAGCGGGAATTCCTCTTTTTTCCGGTGCAATCGAGCCGACAAATTTGGAACTTGCCGATCGCAAAATCTATAGCAACGGTTTCATGTTGCTTCATTATCGAGTGAAGCATTAGCAATCGCGACTTTAGGCGCTGCAATTACTGGGAGCCAAAAAGGACTGAAGTGTTTATTACACAATGATTTTTTAGGAATTACACAAACGCTGAATTTTTAAGGGTGGTTAGCAAAGCGGTTATGCACCCGGCTTTTAACCGGTACCAGATAGGTTCAACTCCTATACCACCCACTCTATCGATTTTAGATTTTAGATTTTAGATTGAGGGAGATCTGTGAGATTCTATATTTTAGATTGAAGGGCATATTGTTGCATAAGAACTGCGGCTTTTATCTGCGTTCATCTGCTTGATATGCAATTATCTGCGGTTAAAAATCACAAAACTTGGAAAGTGCGGCTGTGTGGACGGCAACTGGTTTGGAATACCAGGGTGCAGCGAAAGCTGTAGAGGTTCGACTCCTCCACTTTCCTTTTTAATCATTAGTCATAAGTCATTAGCCATCAATAATAGGCTAAGGACTAAAAACTCATGATTAGAAACCAACAACAACTCTTAGAGGAGAATCAAATGTAATGTCACGCACCAAATTTGAACGGAACAAACCCCACGTCAATGTCGGTACGATCGGTCACGTTGACCACGGCAAAACAACCCTAACAGCGGCGATTACAATGACGCTGGCTGCACAGGGTCGGGCCAAGGCTAAAAAATACGATGAAATCGATGCTGCACCGGAAGAAAAACAGCGGGGAATCACGATTAATACGGCTCACGTTGAGTATGAAACTGGCGATCGCCATTACGCTCACGTTGATTGTCCGGGTCACGCTGATTACGTGAAAAACATGATCGTGGGTGCCGCTCAAATGGATGGTGCAATCCTCGTCGTGTCGGCTGCAGATGGTTCGATGCCTCAAACTCGCGAACATATCTTGTTAGCGCGGCAAGTGGGAGTGCCGAAGCTGGTTGTCTTTTTGAATAAGAAAGATCTGGTGGACGATGCGGAAATTTTGGAGTTAGTCGAGTTAGAAATTCGCGAACTTCTCAGTTCTTACGGTTTCCCGGGCGATGATATTCCAATTGTCGCAGGTTCGGCACTGAAAGCGCTGGAAAAGATGACTGCTAATCCGAAAATACACCGCGGCGAGGATGAGTGGGTTGATGGCATTTACAATTTGATGGATGCGGTAGATGACTGGATTTCTACGCCCGATCGCGATATTGACAAACCTTTCCTGATGGCTGTTGAAGATGTGTTCTCGATCAAAGGTCGGGGAACTGTCGCAACTGGCAAAATCGAGCGGGGTAAAATCAAAGTCGGCGATACTGTGGAATTGGTGGGAATCCACAACACTCGCACGATAACTGTTATCGGTGTTGAAATGTTCCAGCAAATTCTGGATGAAGGAATGGCTGGAGATAATGTCGGTTTGTTGCTTCGCGGCATCCAAAAAGACGAAATTGAACGGGGTATGGTGCTTGCTAAACCCGGTTCTATTCAACCTCACATTGAATTCGATTCTGAGGTTTACGTGCTGTCGGAAAAAGAAGGCGGCCGCCGGACTCCTTTCTTTGCGGGATATCGCCCTCAATTCTACGTGCGGACAACGGATGTTACAGGTACGATCGCATCTTTTACCGCTGATGACGGCAGCGCCATCAACATGGTAATTCCGGGCGATCGGGTTAATATGACTGTGAAGTTGTTGCAGCCGATCGCGATCGAACAAAATATGCGTTTTGCCATCCGCGAAGGTAATCGCACTGTGGGCGCCGGTGTCGTCTCCCACATTCTCAAGTAGACGCTTTCGGAACCAATTAGAATCAGTAGGGTGGACCAAAGTCCACCTTACTCCTGAATTCACAGCAAGTTTTTCAGTGTTGATGCAGTAGAGCGCCAAGATGGAGTCAAGCGAATTGTCGAGATTGGAGATGGCCAAGTATCAGATTTGGTTGGGTGGTCTGCCGGACGTTTTGCACAACTCTGGGGAGGTGCTTGAGGTCGATCGCGCTTAAATGAAATATGGAATCAGGGCGATAGAACTTACATTAAATATAGGAGTAAGGGCGATCGCCACAAATTTATACAAAAATAGTTGAGTTTTCAGAACAGTTGTGTTATAATAGCCTAGATGCGGGAGTATAGCTCAGTTGGTTAGAGCAGGTGACTCTTAATCTCAAGGTCGAAGGTTCAAGTCCTTCTACTCCCATCCCAAATAACATACTACTCACAAGGCTTTGAGACTTTAAACTGTCTCTAGTATGTCATTTTTCGCCCATTTTGCGCTCACGATAGCAGCCAATGGCGGTAGCGGTTGGATTACAGTGAGTGTTTGCGTGGTCGGATTTTTAATGTCAATCGACCCGCCCGATCGAGAAAAGTGCGATCGCCCAAGCTATTTTTAAACTGAATAACAACAGGAAATGGTGATTAGCTATGATGGCAAGTCTCTCGGCGCGCTGCTATGGGGGCGAGCGCGATTTAGATGCGATCGCCCATTTAATCAATACTTGCGAAGAAGTCGATCGGCTCGACGAAGGTACTTCCATTTCGGAATTGCAACAAGAATTTAACCAACCGTCGCTAGACAAAGCCCGCGATATCCGCCTTTGGGAAGATGTGGAGGGAAAATTAATCGGTTTCGCTCGGTTGTGGATTTCTGAACCAGGGGAAGTAATTGACGGTTGGCTGTGGTTTCGCGTTCACCCCGACGCGCGCGGAGGTGATGTGGAAGCAGCGGCGATCGCCTGGGGTGAAGTGCGGATGCGCGAAGTGTCTGCGATGCGGGGCGCGCGCGTGAAGCTGCGAACCTACGCGCGCGCTGAGGATTGCGATCGCATTTCTGTGCTGGCAAGTTGCGGTTTTAAGGTCGATCGCTATTTTTACCGAATGGCGCGATCGCTCTCTGAACCGATCCCAGAACCGCAATTCCCCGAAGGTTTCGCGCTGCGTCAGTTCCCCGGCGAACAGGAGGCGGCAGCTTGGGTAGAAATGTTCAACCAGTCGTTTATCGATCACTGGAATCATCACGATTTAACGGTGGATAAATTTAAGCACGAGTTAGCTAAACCCGATTACAGAAATGATTTAGACTTGATTGCTGTTGCTGATGACGGCACATTTGTCAGTTTTTGTTCCTGCCTGATTTGTGTGGAAGAGTGCGATCGTACCGGGCGCAATGAAGGGTGGATTGCTTGTCTCGGCACTCGGCGCGGCTTCCGCAAAATGGGATTGGGACGAGCGATGTTGCTGGCTGGTTTGCATCGACTCAAAGCTGCCGGTGTGGCTACTGCTATTCTCGGCGTCGATGCTGAAAATTCCTCAGGTGCATTGCATCTTTACGAGTCGGCTGGCTTCCACAATATTCGCGATAGCATTTCTTATGTTAAGGACGTTTGATCGATGTTACAGTTCGCGAGCGCGCTTTGACCCAAGAAATCGGATTTTTTAAGGAATCTGCGGGTTGCAACGAAATATTTTGGTGCAAAAACCCGGTTTTTCGCCACTCGTGTAAGTTTTATCTAAAAAACTTTTGCTACCCCCTTGACACCAGTGTAGTATGTATGTAGTATTTAAGTATGGAAAGCGCAGGACAAGCAAAAACCTGTATTTTTCATGCAAATTCTGAACCTTGACAACTAAATATTACTCAAAATTTCAAGGAACATCAACTTGAAAGTCTTGCAATACAGACTTGATTGTCATGTTGTTACTTTATACGAGACTGTTCGGTTACAAACTGACTCGGTCAGAGTCAGATGTTGTACTAAATCAGTCTAATTTCAACGAATTTCCTGCGGATTCAGAACAGACAAGCTCTGCCAGATTTCAATCAAGCAAAAAGGCTGAGGAAATCCGCAATATCAAACAAGCTTATCATTTACAGCGGCGCTTCTTTCAGTAAAGATTATCGGATTTCGTGAATCTTTACCGATACTGGCAATTTGCTAAGTCTCACAAAAAGCCAAAGTCGAGAGCAGATAAGCTACCAATCCAACATCCAAAATTGCTCTAGGAGGTATCGGTAATGGTTCACATTCGTTTTGAAGGACGTTCCTATGACTTGGCGGAAAACCAACTGGGTATCGCGGCAGGAATGAGCGACAAGGCTATTAAGGAACGTCTGGCAAAGCATTTTGATGTCAAGGGCGACCGCTTCGAGTCTTACGTGCTCGATCGCCGTCCCAGCGGTGATTTAATTGTCCGCCCAGAAGCCGTTTACGGCTAGAAATTCACTGAAGGCACGTATTAGAGAGCGCACCCCAACTAAAGAAGCTTACAAACTGGAAACGTTCGACTTAAAATCGAATTGTAGGTTCAATTCCTACTTGCCGTGAGGCTGAAAAAAAGCTTCTCTGACTTGTGCGCTGCCTTTTATAGCGGAATTTTTTATATCTATCGGGCATTTAAAGGTTCCACTTCGCGCCCCAACAAAGGAAGCTTACATACTAGCTCATTGGTAGAGCAATTCCCTCTTAAGGAAAAGGTCGCGGGTTCAACTCCTGCGTATGTGCCAACGGCTTTATTAACTTGCGCGAAGTGACTTTTAATGCTATAAAAAGCCAAAATAATTTAGCAATTTAGAATAATCACAAGTCAAAAATTTCTAGTTTATAGATTAGAAAAATTTTGTTCCGCACCCTAACGAGTGAAGCGAATACACACATTCTAATCGATTGGTCGCAGGTTCAAATCCTGCCAGCCCCGTTTAAGGGGCTGTAGCTCAGGGGTAGAGCCATCGGACAGTCAAAACGCTTTGCTAACTTGTGCGGAACATCTCATATTTATAAAAAGTTAGATATAAAAGTGGTGTGTGAGGAGACTTAAATTATGATCAAAAAAACTCTAATTTACCGATCGCCCAAAGAGATAGACAGTCTAATTCATGCCTTCCAAGAAGGCAGCTTGCCGCGAAGTCAATGGACGCACGAAGCACATTTAACGGTTGCTCTGTGGTATCTGTTTTATGACTCGGAGCAAGAAGCAATCAATGCGATTCGCAATGGGATTCAACGTTACAACTCGGTTCAAGGAATTGAAATCACACAAAACAGTGGGTATCACGAAACACTAACGCTGTTTTGGGTGCGAACTATTCGCCAATGTCTCGCCGATGAAAGCCAAAATCGGTCGATCGTAGATCTGGCTAATGGTTTGATTGCCAAATATGCCGATCGCACTTTACCATTTCGCTATTACACCCGCGATCGCCTGATGTCCTGGGAAGCTCGACAGAACTGGGTTGAACCTGATATGAGAGCAATGGAATTAGAAAGAGTTTCTCTCAAATAGTTAATTGAAAATCGCAGTTTTTGCCGCGCCCCAATCGCGAGAGCTTAGATACAAACCCTATTTAGGTTTACCAAAAAAAGCTCCCCAAACTTGCGCGGTGACTTTTTAAATTCACTCGCTAACCTGCAACAACTGCCAACCGCCGATTTGGAATACTTCTCAAGTCCAAAATCCAAAATCAATAGGAAGGTAAAAACAATGAATATGAATACAGCAGAACGCGATTTGCGTTTGGAAATGCTCAACAGTCTGCTCACCACTCCTCACCGTGTATTAGAAAAAGTAGCAGAAATTCACAAGTTAATTATCGAATTAGACCCCATTTTTTACGGTCATTTAGCAGTGTGGTATCAACGTCACGGCGACGTGCGCGATCACAAGGAAGTTTTTGCCGGAAATTTGCTGACTTCGGCGCTGACGGAACACCGAGATGCCGGTTTTATGATGCTGCAAGAGTTCCCTCCCTACGAGGTTTCGCGGATTGTGGACTTTATGAAGCGGCACCAGAATAAGGTGCCTCGCAGCGCGCGCACTGCTGTCACTCGCTATCTGAAATCGCGGGAAAAGAATCCGCAGTTTTTCGATCGCGCCGCCATCCGCAACCGGAAGGCGATGAAGCATTTGTACGCAACGCTGCACGTCAAGCCGAGCGATCGCGCTAATGCTATCCTGTTTAAAGACAAGCCGCCGGAAGACTCTCTGGCATTCGTTTTGAAGCAGTTGGCGAAGGCCGCGACACCTGCGGAACAGGCGAATTTGATTGTTGAGTACAAGATTCCGTATACGATCGCAGTTGGTGCGCTTAGACAGCTAACGCCAACAGTTTTGGCCGCGCTGATTAACTCGATGTCGCCGCAGGAAGTCATCAACAATTTGAAATCGATTCAGTCGCGCGGCGCGATGGATCACCCGGAAGTCAAGCAGTTGATTGACTCGAAGCTGGATGAAGCCGCAAAGTGCGATCGGGTTTCTGCTTACAAAGCGAGTGTTGCGGGCGCGGGCGCGAACTTCGACGCAGCAACGGCGGCGAAGCTGGAAGCGGTGACAAACGAACAGGTGAAGAAGCGCGGCAAGATTGCGAAAGCAACCGGTTTGTTGATTGACAAGTCTGGTTCGATGGAAAGTGCGATCGAAGTTGGGAAGCGTCTCGCTGCTTTGATTTCCGGCATTTCCGAGGCTGCACTGTTCGTTTATGCCTTTGACACGATACCGTATCCAGTGCAAGCAAACGGCAGCGAATTGACTGACTGGGAAGGCGCTTTCAAGCACATTCGCGCTGGCGGCGGCACAAGTTGCGGTTGCGCGGTGGAAGCAATGCGAATTAAAAAGCAGGTTGTCGAGCAATTCATTATGGTAACAGATGAAGGCGAAAACGCTGCACCTTATTTTGCTGATGCTTATCAGAGTTACTGCCGCAGTTTGGGGGTAATTCCTGATGTTGTGATTGTGCGAGTTGGTTCTTGGTGCCAATATGTCCAGAAGCAATTGAAGGACAAACAAGTATCGGTGGAAACCTTTACGTTTGCAGGTGATTATTACTCCTTGCCGAATTTAGTGCCGATGTTGAGCCGTCCTTCGCGGCTGGAATTGTTGATGGAAATTCTGGATACGTCGCTGCCTGTGAGGGATGACAAGTAAAATGTAGGGTGTGCACTGCACACCTTACTTATTATATAGCCAAAATTTGCACCGATCTGAAGGACAAGACACTATGAAACTAGCGGAAGCTTTAATTTTAAGAGCTGACTGTCAAAAAAGAATGGAACAACTGCGAGACAGATTGACAATAAGTGCTAAAATACAGGAAGGAGAAGAACCTCCAGAAAATCCCCAAGCACTCATTAGCGAAGTAGATGGAGGGGTGCAAGAACTCGAAGACTTAATTAAGAAAATTAACAAGACTAATTCGCTGACAACTCTGGAAGATGGAGTTAGTTTATCGGATGCTTTAGCCAAAAGAGATGCTCTCGCGCTTAAGCGTGGCATCTACAAGTCTTTAGTTGACGAAAGCGCTGTTAGGCAAGACCGCTATAGTCGATCGGAAGTCAAATTTTTCAGTACGATCAACATTGGTGAAGTGCAAACGCTAATGGATCGAATGTCTAGACAGTATCGGGAGTTAGATACTAAAATACAGCAAGCAAACTGGAATACTGAACTTATCGATTGAGCAAGTTGGTAGCCAATGCAATAGAAGCGAGCACAACCCCCCAACTGCTGGCATGAGGGGTCATGCTAAAATCTCACAAATTAAGCCCAGTATTGTTACAAGCGTACAGGGCATTGTTAAAGTTACTACCGCGTGCAGGTCTATTGATATTGGTGAGGGTGGGTTAGGGGTTTCTTGCTCAATTGCAAAAGGTATCTGGAATTCCATAAGGCTGTGAAGCTGTTAAAATTTCGATTTTTTTCATCCTCAACCGAAAGCGTTTTCCCTATTTTAAATTATTCTCTAATTTGCTCGATAATTTCTTGTAATTCTGGATTAGCGATGGATGACACTAATTTTGAATCCGCACCAGCCAAAGCAGCGCGCAACTTTTCCGCACTGAGTGCAGGATATTTCTCTAACACCTGCTGTTGAGTCCATCCCGCAGCAAAGAGCCCCAGCAAAAATTCTACAGACAATCGAGTTTCTGGCGCTGCTGGTTGACTTGTTGAAGCTTTCGAGTTTGGATGAATGAGCTTTCGCCAGTCCATTGTTTTACTTAAACGATTTGGGAAGATTCCGCCGATTATACTGCATTTGGGTACAGTAGAAACACGGATATCGTTGACTGATTGTGTAACATGATACGGCAGGTAATACCATTTTAGATTTTAGATTGGGAATCACTGATGCCAACCAGGGTTTGGAGTTTGGTGACAGTGGCATTTTTTTTGAGCGGGTGTCATTTCCCGATTTTGCGATTAAATTGTTATTACGATCGCAGTACAGCACTTTCTTATAGACTAGAGTAATGGGGTAGCGACGGGGCGATCGCCCTTTTTCCTTTTGTCCGTTTCAATACCAAACTGCGTAAGCGTTGCCCGCCCCTACGGGGGCTACGCCAACGAAGAGGATCGCACTAAATCTAAACCCACTGTCTAACGGACTGTGCAACCCACAATACAACTACTTTAACTTCTTAAAACTATGGGAAAAAAGTCGAAAGCCAAAAAATCCCAGGTCAAAACATCCAGTTTGCTCTGCCAGCGACTGCAAGAAGCTCTCGATCGAGGCAGCAAAGTTTGGATTAAAACAAATAATAGCAGTTTCGGCGGCATCCCGATTAATTTGTTCGGGGAGTTTTTGGAACTTTTGGTGATAGTTCCCCCTAACGAACAGGCGGAACATATCGATGCTTACGGACAAGTTACGTGGCTGATTCGACTCTCTGATATTATTGCACTCGCTTACCCTACTGAATATTGGTCTAAAGATAGATTAGAAAGTTTGCTGCCACCAGATGCAGTTACTTCCGAAGTAGGAGATTAACTGCGTAGGGTTTGCATTGCGTACCCTAATTTTAGCTGAGTTGTATTTGGTATGGTGTGCAGTGCACACCATACGTTTACTATTTTTTAAGCTGTTTGAGCAGCCCACATATACACCTGTTCCACCGATTTTTAGCAGTTTAATTAGTTGTTGCAAGCTGAAAGCTGCACTTTACAACTGCCACCCTCTAGTTCGCTGCAACCGGCGAGAGCTTGAGCTTCTGCTGCTGCTTTATCGTCGCCCCAGCCCGCACCGGCTCCTCCTTTGCCTACTGCGATCGCTCCACAATTATTACTATTAGATGTCAGGGGTTCGCAGTCGTTCGCACCTCCGCTTTGTTCATTGCAGACGGCTACTGCTGCGTTTAGTGCTTCTTTCTCTGTCGCATGATCCCAACTAATACCAGTGGCGTCAGAAGTCGGAGAATAAGCAGTAGCTCCATAGGTATCTTGAGCTTTAGCTACCTGGACTGAGCCAAAAAGAGGAAGTGTCAAAGCTGTGACTACAACCCACTTAGAAAAAAGCTTTTGCAGCATATTTACTTAAGATATTTACAAGGTTAAGTTGCGAGGTTCGCTCAATATTAGATTAGGAGATTAATTTCTGTCAATAGTGTTGAGTAATCTTTAGATTTTCTTAAATTTAAAGTGTCTTAGGTAACAAAAAGTAAGATAACGGAGGTCAATTCAGTGGCAGATATCCGCAAAATCCTCAGCCAACTCGCTACCCAAGAAGGGAAGCTACTCGATACCCAATTCCTGGCTCCTTGCGTGCCCGGGGGGAGCGTGCGGACAAGGGTTAGCTCAATGGTTTATACTTTTCAACCGCAGCCACGCAACTTTGAAGGATGGGCTATTTTTGGGCCAGTAAATGAGAAAATTGCTGCGGTAATTGAGGAGCCGAGTTTGGCGCAAGTGGCAGAGTATTTGCAACTCCTCCTCCCCGTTCGCTTGCACTTGGCTTGCCTGCTGCAAGGGCAAACGTGGCTGGCTTATCCTGTTAACGAATCGGATGCTAAACAGCGCACGGGTGTTGCGAAACCCGTACCAGTTCATTTAGTAACAGAAGGTTCGCAGTTTGAGCCGATTGTTGCGCGGTGGGACGGTCATTGTTTGTGGTTTGAAGAAATTGACAGGCGCGCCGATCCGCTGCAGTCTGAGAAGTTGAAAACAGCTTTAAAAAAGTTGATTTTGCCTCAAGAAGTTCGCTTTAAAGGGATGACGCCGGAAATGCGAACTGTTTACGAATTGGTGTCCCGAAATATTAAAGATTTCGATCCGAAAGTGCGGGAAGAAAAGCGCTTGCAGCAGGCGCTAAAAATGGGCGGCGGTGAATTGCGGGATTTTTGCGATCGCGAAAATTATTGGCTGGTTGAATGGACTAGCGGAACGGGAGAACACCACACTTCTGCGATCGCCAAAACTGACTTGACAGTTATGAGTGCGGGCATTTGTCTCAGCGGATTGGACAAAGACTTCGACTTGCATTCATTGGTTGGAGTCGTCGAAAATCGCTAATTCTTGATTACCATGAGCATATTTTTTCACGAACAACTTTACAGAAGTGCCGCAGTGATGTCGCAGATCGAAAATTTTCCGGTAACGGTGTGCGGCGCGGGCGCTTTGGGTGCGAATATTACAGAAAGTCTGGCGCGATCGGGCTTTTGTCAGTTAAAAGTCATCGACCGCGATCGCATCGAGGAACGCAACCTTTCCACTCAACCCTATTATCGATCGGACATCGGCGCATTCAAAGCCAAAATTCTCGCCAACAACATCTACCGCGCTTTGGGAGTCAGCATTGACGCGCACTCAAAAGAATTGACGCCCGCAAATGCCGATCGGCTGCTGGCCAACAGCGCCACAGTCATCGATACTTTTGATAACAGTATCGGGCGGCAAGCAGTCAAGGATTACTGTGCGAGTGCCTCCCTTCCATGCGTACACGTCGGATTAGCTGCAGATTACTCGGAAATAATTTGGAACCAACACTATCGGGTTCCTTCAGCGGCGAATGATGACGTTTGCGATTACCCGCTGGCGAGAAACTTGGTAGTGCTGACGGTTGCAGTTGCCTGCGAAGTAATTGTTACCTTTGCTGCTACCAAAGAGCAACAAAATTTAACTTGCACGATTGGAGATTTTGCAGTAAAGCCACTTATATTGTAGAATGTCGGTTGACTGTTGCCAGAAACCTGGTCAATCAAGATTGGATGCCCCCATCCTATAAACCCGGTTTCTCACCCTCAAACAATCGTCCAACTTGCAAAAAACGCTTGAAAAATTAACAGGGAAAGTATGGCCGGATCACAGACTTTTTATTATTTACTAGCAATTCTCGCCCTATTAGTTTTGACGGGCACAAGTAGAGCAAACTATGCAGCGGGCTCCGCAGTTTGCTACACTGATGATTGCCATCGACCAGCAGTGAGACACCATAAAAGGATTTTAAAATGCGGCTCGAAAGGGCACGATGTGAAGAAACTGCAAAAGTTGTTGAACGCGCGGGGCTTGTCCCCACACCCGATCGTAATTGATGGCGTTTTCGGTCCGACAACCGAAAATGCAGTGAAAAGATTTCAGCGACAAGCGGATATTCCTGTAGACGGAGTTGTGGGAGGCAAAACTTGGGACAGACTGTTTGCTAGTTCCTAAATTTAAGCACCGCACAACAAAGGTTCTTAAGTCATTATTCCTAATCATTAATCGCTGTGGTTTGTAGTTGTGCAGAGCTCGAATTTTGTGCAACTACATACACAGAAACTGCCCTCAAGAATCAATCGCAAACTAGAGTGGTAATGAATGAAGTTTTAGATTTTTGGTTTGGTCGATCGCACTCTCCTGAATTGGGCAAAGTCCACAAGAAATGGTTTGAAAAAAATGCGGATTTTGATGCAGAAGTGCGAGCCCGCTTTCTGCCAAAATACGAACTAGCCGCCTCCGGTCAACTTGACTCATGGCAAAATTCCCCCGAAAATTGCCTAGCATTAATTATACTGCTCGATCAATTTCCGCGCAATATGTTTCGCGGAACGCCCCAAGCATTCGCCACAGACAGCAAAGCTTTAGCCACCGCCGAATACGCTATTAATCATAACTTCGATCGCGAATTGCTGACTGTACAAAAATTGTTTATTTATCTGCCTTTTCAACACAGCGAAAGCTTAGAAAACCAGCAAAAATCTGTGGAACTATTTAGCCAACTCAGCGGCGAACCTGACAGCGATTCACTCATTGAATATGCGTTGCAGCATTTGGAAATAATCGAGCGTTTTGGGAGATTTCCTCACCGAAATCAAATTCTAGGCCGCGAAACAACCCCCCAAGAAGCGGAATTTCTCAAACAACCTGGTTCGGGATTTTAAAGCGCGATCGCAAAATCTCGATCGTTCTGATATATTCGAGGCTTGTAGAGGCGGTTTTAGCTGGCAATCACAACCAACAGGAGACAATCTCTCTACAAAACCCGCCCCAACCCAGGGACTATCAAAATTGAATAGTGAAATTATAAAAGAAGATACATTGTTAATTCAACAAAAAGTAGACGCTGGTGAATAATTTATTCATCGCCCCATCCTCAGCCGCGATACTGCACCCGATAAATCCGGTTGTTCGCTTCCTCAGTAAACAGCAAACTCCCGTCAGGTAAAACCAGCAAACCAACAGGCCGTCCCCAAGTTTTCGGACCCGACGGATCTGTGAGAAAACCAGTCAGAAAATCCTCATAATAACCTTGAGGGCGTCCGTTCGCTGCATTAAAAGGTACAAACACGATTTTATAACCAGTTCCTGCGTTGCGATTCCAACTGCCGCGAAACGCCACAAATGCCCCGTTCATGAATCTTTTGGGAAACGTTTTGCCGTCGTAAAACTGAAGCCCCAAAGCCGCCGAATGCGCCTGAAACAGCACGTCTGGCATTAATGTTTTAGCCGCTAAATCAGGTCGATCGCTATTGCCGTTTCTGGCGTGGCGCGGGTCGAGCAAATTCGGCTTAAAATAAGCGTAAGGCCACCCGTAAAACTCGCCTTGACGAATTCTTGTCAAGTAATCCGGCACCAAATCATCTCCCAAACCGTCGCGTTCGTTGACTGTTGTGTAGAGTTGATTGGTTTTTGGGTGAAAATCCAATCCCACTGGATTTCGCAAACCGGAAGCAAAAATTTGCTTGTTCTGACCGTCCAAATTCATCACTTGAACAGATGCCCTCGGCAGCGGTTCGACATCGGCATTAGACTGCGAGCCAACTGATACGAAAAGCTTGCTGTTGTCGGGGGAAACGACAACATTTCGCGTCCAGTGTTGGTTGTAGCCGCCGCCCGGTAAATCTGCAATTTTTTGACCGCTACCTGTCAATTGTTCCTGCCCTTTTGTGTAGGGAAATCGGCGGACTTCATCGGTATTCCCGATGAAAAAATAGCGATCGGCAAAAGCCATACCAAAGGGAATATTTAACCCGTTTTGGGCACTTGCAAAAGTTTTGCGAACCTCAGCAACGCCGTCGCGGTTGGTATCCCGCAACAGCGTAATCCGATTCTGTCGCGTTTCTGTTACCAAAACATCGCCTGTCGGCGTCAAAGCCAGCCATCGGGGAGCGTCTAAATTGTCAGCAAAAACGTTAACGACAAAGCCAGGAGGCACGCGCAGCACTGGCGATGCGGGAATCGGTATTACTTGAGGAGGTTTTGAGGCGCTATCGCTGGCTCCTGGCTGCGGCAAAGAAGTTGCAACAATGCGGATTGGCTGCGGCGACAGCGGTTTGGTCGGTACAATTTGATTTGTCCCAACATTTACCAGCGGTGCACGGGAGGGAATTTGCGACAGGGGGCCGTTGTCGCCCACAGCAGGGGCGCTCGCATCTGTAGCTCGATCGCACGCAATCACCGGCAACAGCAGAATTAGCAGCAAGAAACGCAGGTAATACATAGCAGCGATTTCTAAACAATTGCTGGACAATTCTATTATTCTAACTGGTATTAAACAGCTAAGCCACCGCCTGCGCGGTGGCTTAATTCCATTTAATGATACCAGTTGCAAAAAAGAATACAACTGTAGACCTGCGATCCAAACCTTGAGCTTTATCAGTCAATGGATTTTAGATTTTAGATTTTAGATTTTAAATTGAAGAAAGCGACCCCACGAATGAATCCAATAGTCCCGGATCGAATTGCTTGATTGTCATTGCCAATCTTCAATCGAAAATCTAAACCGTATAACCTAGCTCTACCAAAGTCCTCTCACAGGAGCCGGACGGGGAGCCGGAGCCGGAATTGGACGGGGAGCCGGAATCGGAGCCGGAGCCGGGGCCGGACGAGGAGCCGGACGCGGTGGCGGTTCTGGGGCCGGACGCGGTGCCGGTGCTGGGGTTGCGGGACGAGCAACCGTTGTGGCTACCACCTTATAATCGGGGATCACCGCGATATTTTGTATCTGAGATCCGGCGACTGTGGCTCTGACTTTCATTCCCGGTACTAGGCCAATAATTCTCAGGACGCATCTTTGAATCCTGAGAGTCCTGTACGGCGCGCTTTCTTCGCGAATAGTTACTACGTCGCCGACAATACTTTTGACAAAACCGACAATGGTTCTAGTGTTTGCTGTAGTGGTGGTTTGCGTTTGGGCTATTTGAGTTGCAGGGTTAGCCATCGCAGGATGTACTGAGACCGCCGAAATTAGCACCGACAGTGTTGCACCTGTCAATAATTTGATCTTCTGAAGACGCATTGAAACCTCACATTAACTGCTATTCAGGGTCGGGTTTGCTTCCGCAGCGCGAAAGTCCCAACCTCTATACCTAATCCAGTTTAATCCCCAGAGTAGGAAATTTATGACAATCTCAAAAAAAGATTATCGAACAAGTATTGAAAGACTAAATTTTACATCATAAGTTCCCGATTTACAACAAGTTCAGCGGTTTGGTTCTCTAGAGTGTTGCCGTGATATATTGAGTTTATTCGATCGACCTTAGCAGTTTTTTCCGCCAACCTAACTGTTGCTGGCGGGGACTCTACCCAAAGACAGATTGTGCTTGCCGGATACAGTAGCGCCATAGTTTGAATACTCGATCGCCAGTCGGTCATGGCTAAAAAATCAAATTAGTCGGAGGTAAAATTTAATCATTTTGTGGCAATATTTACGCATAAACCGGGTTTTCTCACGACATTCTATTGCGTAACTCCACTGAGCAGCTTATAAAAACATTGTGGTTTTAGTATTATTGCCTAAGCTTTGTGTTGAGTTACAAGCTATCAGTTGTGGAATTTTAACTAAAAACTGTGCAGCGCAGTTCCCCTCAAAAAGCCATCTCAAAATTTTTCTCATCGGGTGCAGTTGGCGGATAATTAGATAGGAACTTTGTAGGAAATGCTGGTGAGGAGTTTAGCGAACAAAACAATGGTGAAGAGCAAATTTTTGTTTAACAAGTTAATTGTACTGAGCTTGAGTGCCGCCGCGCTGTCGGTCGGCCTACAGCAGCAGGCGACTGCCGAAGTGGTGGCTAATTCAAGTAAGAGTGCGATCGCAGTGCAGCGGCCCACATCCGAGACAAAATTGCCGAATCTCGGAACCCCAGAACTGCCGCCCTTGGGAGAACCATTTCGTTATATTCCCCAGGAACCAAAGCCTGCAGTAAATCCTATTGAGGAAGTGCGTTTAGTCCTGAAATTGCGAGAACGCCGCGTCTATGTTTACCGACAAAATAAGGTGCAAACCAGTTTCCCAGTTGCTGTGGGAAAAGGCGGGTGGGAAACTCCTACAGGCAATTTTAAAGTTATTCAAATGATCAAAGATCCAGTTTGGCAAAATCCTTGGACAGGAGAACTTATTCCTGCTGGGCCAGACAATCCATTAGGGAGTAGGTGGATGGGGTTTTGGACGGATGGCAAGAATGTGATTGGTTTTCACGGTACTCCGAATCCAGAGTCGATCGGGGGGGCGGCTTCTCACGGCTGCGTCAGGATGTTTGATAAAGACGCACAGGCTTTATTTGAGAAAGTCGCAGTTGGCACACCGGTGATAGTTGAGCATTAATTATTAGCAACTATAAAAACATCAATTCCCGGCGATTGAAATCGCGGCTACACATACAAAGTCCGCCTGCGCGGACTGAAGAATTTCTTAGTCCGCGTAGGCGGACTTCGTTTGTATAGTAGCGGTTTCAACCGCCGAGCGATTTTGATATTAGATAGATTGCTGATATTTTTCCAGCAACTCCGGGATGTAATCGTAGCCGTCAACACCGATCGCCGGAATGATATTCGCTCGACTTTTCGCCAAAGATTGTTTAAAAGATTCCGCCCCCATTTGACCCTGCAAAATTGTCAACAAACCAGCCGATTGACGCCACTCCATCGCACCAATTTGCTCCAAAGTATACATCCCCAAACTGCCCGCAAATATCGCTTTTTCTAGTGAGTTGATTCTGTAATAAGCTTGAGCCAAGTAAGCCAAATTCAGACCTTGCAAATATAAATCCCCTGAGAATTGAGCCGCTTGCCAACCTTTGAGCAAATATTCGATCGCAGCTTCAGCATTTTCTAGGGCAATTTTAGCAATACCGAGACTGCTGGAACAAAAAGCTTGACTTTGGCGATCGCCCAATTTTTCCGATAGCAACAAACCTTGTTCCAAATAACCGATCGCACTCTCGTAAACCTCCGGTTCCACCTCCTCCAACTGCCGCGCTTGAAACACTTCGCTGTAACCCAAATTAGCCAGAGCATTTGCCTCGCCTTGTCGCTCTCCCGCTTGTCGTGCCATAATTAAAGCCCGCTGGCTGTAATTAATCGCTTCCTGATAATTTTTTTGAGCAACATAGTTGCGGCTGATGTGATTGAGATTGGCCACTTCGCAAGCTTTGTCTCCTTCAGTACGGGCAATTTCCAGCGCTTGCTTGTGCAGCAAGAGCGATCGCTCGTAGGCCCCAGCCGCCTGCATCGAATAACCCAAAAGCGTCAGAATCCGAGCTTTTGCCTGAGTGCCTTCAACTCGCCGCAGCGGTTCGTCTAAATAATCCAAAGTATGTCGCAGGGCTTTACCATCAAACGAAGCAAAAATTCCCCCGTAAAGGGGAAAGTATTCCCGCTGAGAAAAAGCCCGCAAAATTTGCAAAGTTACTTGAAAACAAGCATTTGCCAACTGCTCGCCGCTCTTGGTAGAATTATTAAACCCACTAGCTAGCTGACTCCAAATTACCGCAAAAGTAATGTAAGTAGAAATTGAAGCTTTTGTTGACACTTTGGAATCGTAAACTTGCTTGTCAAACCATGTCGCCAACGCCCGCTGCAAGCACTGCAAAATAATCGCCAATTCCACCAATATTCTTAAATCTAAATTCGATTCTTTTGCCGCGAATTGAACTACAGATTCACCAAGCGCAATAGTATTCAACAGAGCCTGGGGAAAGGGACTATTAACTTTTTTTGCCCAAAAAGCCCAAGGCCCATTTTGTTCGGGACTACCGGCAAATCCTAGCTGCTGCGGCTGATAAATCCAGCCCACAAGTTCCGGTTCCAAACGCTGCCAAGATTCTAAACCTTTGGCGATGCCGGCGGTGATTTGCTGCAAATCTTGTTCGGTTTCGGGATTGGCAGTTTGCAGCATTTGTTGGTGCAGAGATTTTGCCAATTGCTGCAATTGAGCAAGAGTCAGCGGATGTTCTTTATTCGGATCGATTACTTGCAATAATGCCAGGAGGCGAGCGTTAGATTCGGCAGTAACGATTTGTTGGATTGAGGATGCAATTGCGCGATCGACGCGGTTATCTTTCTGCCAGCGTTCCCATTCTCCTTGGATGGTTTTGAGAGCTCGGAGGGTGCGATTTGCCTTTGCTTGTTTGATTTCGTCTTTTTCATTTCTGAGTTGATTTTCGGTGGCATCAAGGCGTTCACCGAAACAGCGTTCAAAGATTTCGCCCGTACCGGTACTAATGTCTTGCACCAGCATTTGATAAACTTGTTCTTTGGAGCGAATTTGACCTTTGAGGGTGATTTCGACAATTTTGTCGATTAGGGCTAGGTAGCGATCGCGCAGTGAGGTAGAGTCTGGCATAAGTTATTTTTAGTTAATAAATTTTTATGGACAGCGCTTGCAGCTTGCACCATTTCATGATGCTATTTAATTTTACAGCTCCTCTGGATTAATGCCCATTGCTCTGAGGCGATCGGCTAATCGATTTGCTCGCTGACTTTCTGATTCTGCCCGCTGACTTTCTAATTCTGCTCGCTGCCTTTCAAACTCCTCGGAAGTCAGAACCCAATTTCCACTGACATCGTACCAACGCAGCCACCACCTCGAACAACCTTGATAACAACCTTCCCACAAACCTATACCTAATTCTAATTCCGGTATCCAGAATCTGGGTTCGGTTAAAACTTGTTCGCGGTAACGATTGCCAATCAAGCGAAATACTCTCAGTTGATTGTTGTACCGACTGAAAACACAGTAGTAAGGAATCTGCAAAATCTGTTCGTAAACTCGCCACTTAGTAGGGGGTTTATTTCGTGCTCCTTCTGTAATTCCTAAATCCTCATCTTCAGTTCCTGGTGACACCAATTCCACTACTACCAGAGGACTGACATTTTCTTGCCAAATCACGTAGCTGAGGCGCAATTCGTCACCTCGATAGAATCTCGGAACCCCCAAGACGACAAACCAATCAGGTCTTTTGTACCAATTGAAATGGTTAGAATCGTAGTAGAGATTGAGGTCTGTAGCTATAAATATTTGTTCTGGCGGATGATTTGCGGGGCGGCAGGTTAGACGCAGCAGTTCGGGTTGAAACTCGTGGAATTCGTCAGGCAAACCGGGTTCCTCCGGGTCTTGACTGGGTAAATCATACATCGTAGGGAGGACTTTTGTTTGCGAAGGCTGCGAATCCGGTACGTACATCGTCATAAGATTACCCAGGCGAGACGGCTTGAGGAGATTGAAGCGGTACGGCAATTGTAATATTATAGCGCGATGTTATTTCTTGCGGCATAATTTCAGTATTTTTGGCACCGGGAATCTTCGCTAAATGGCGATCCTGGGGAACACCATATTTAATAGTTGTAGTTAGTGAGGCATCACAAAAAAGATGAAAATAAAGCTATACGATCTTAAGCTTGATAGTTAATTGGACAATGTGAGTTAGTAAAGGTTAGAATGTTGAGGTTATAATTCAGCTTTTAGAAACGATGATGACACGCTTAGATAAAGTACGGCAACTCCAAGAGATATTTATTGCTCGTGCGACAGGTGGCGATCCCAGTGAGCGGGAATACAGTAAACTCCGTTTAGAGTTATTGAGAGATAGCGCACTCAGAGAGCGCCTTCCTCAATTTGTTAGAAATTGCGACGAACTCTCAAAATTCTGGGGTTTTATTAAAGCAAAGTTCGGTACCTACTAAGAACGAAGGATATTTATATGGGAAGAATTTGGTTCATTGATTGCGTCTCTAGAGCAAAATATTCTTGTGGCTCAACCAGCAGATGATGATATTTCCGCCATTCTTATCAATTTCGATACAGAACAGGTTCATATTGCTTGGCAAAAAGCTCTTGAACGCCGAAATCACGATCCAGAAGCAGCGATTACTATGGCGCGTACATTAATCGAATCGGTTTGTAAACACATTTTGGATGAAGCAGGCATTTCTCATAGTGAGAAAGATGATTTGCCTAAACTCTATTATGAAACTGCTAAGCAACTTAATCTGGCTCCTCAACAACATCAAGAAGAGGTTTTTAAACAAATTCTTGGTGGTTGCCAGAGTGTGATTTCAGGACTTGGTAGTTTACGTAATAAGCTTATTGATGCTCATGGTAAAGGGAAACAAGCTATTAAACCTTCTCTTCGATACGCTGCACTTGCTGTCAACTTGGCGGGTTCAATGGCAGCTTTTTTGGTCGCAACTTGGGAGGAAAGATTGTCGAAAGCGACCTAACAAGGCGATTGGAACGGACTGGGGAAAGCGACTGGTAAGATTACAAAGGCTAGTTGCAGTCACTCAACCAGAACTTTAGACCGTTGAAATGCTGACCTTGCAAAGGGAAACGTTAAAAACATTTCGTTTCCCTCTTTCTGTTACCACCTCGGTCTAATACTAGAATTCCGGTCTTCTCTGGTAGTTGGCGACGGCACACCATTCTTGAAATAACACCAAGCTCGATCGCCCTCCACTCCCGACCTCACGAAAGTAAAAGCCTGACATTGTTTGTCAAACACATGGATTTGTTTGTAAAGATCCGGGTCGGGTTGGCTAATGTACATATTGCTATAATCAGCGCCGATTCTGTCAGTATTTAACTCGAAATTCCACCTTGTCAACAGCCACTAGCTGCGGCAGTACAGTTTAAGCCTTTGCACGGATTTTATTCAAAGCAGAGGCTGCACTACTACTCACATTTAGATTGGAGTCTTTGAGCAAGACAATTAGCTGCGGCAGTGCAGTTTAAGCTTTTGCACGGATTTTATTCAAAGCAGAGGCTGTACTACTACGCACATTTGAATTGGAGTCTTTGAGCAAGACAATTAGCTGTGGCAGTGCAGTTTTAGCTTCTGCACCGAAACTTCCCAAAGCATTGACTGCACTACTACGCACAGTTGCATCGGAGTCTTGAAGCAGGAAAATTAGCTGTGGCAGTGCAGTTTTAGCTTCTGCACGCATTCTTGCCAAAGCATAGTCTGCACGGCTACGCACCTTTGCATCGGAGTCTTTCAACAACAGAATTAGCTGCGGCACAACAGTTTTAGCTTCTGCACCCATCCTTCCCAAAGCATTGGCTGCACGGCTACGCACAGTTGCATCGGAGTCTTTCAGCAACAGAATTAGCTGCGGCACAGCAGTTTTAGCTTCTGCACCCATCCTTCCCAAAGCATAGTCTGCACGGCTACGCACAGTTGCATCGGAGTCTTTCAGCAACAGAATTAGCTGCGGCACAGCAATTTTAGCTTCTGCACCAACCGACAAATCTGAGTCTTTCAAGGTTTTGACAAAGGCAGGAATAGCAGGAAGAGCAATTTGTCTTAGAACCTCAGCAGCACTCTGGCCGACTGACAAATTCTGATCCTGCAAAGCTTCCATCAAATCAGGGATGGCTGGTTCACCTATTTTTCGTAACAGCTTAATAGCTGCATCAAGTGCCGTTTCATCGTTAATATTTAACTTCTCGGTGAGGAAGGCAATCTGTTTGGGATTAGCTGTAGGTTCGTCCTTAATTCCAGCCGCAGCATTGCCAGTCAACAGCAAAGGCGATGTGAAAGATAGAAACGAGAGGGCAATTACGGCAACTAATCTTTGTCGGTAGTGCTTCGTCATGGGCCAGAATCCTTGTATTTGATGAGCCGTCTCAGCCATTTGAATAATTGTGTATACATTCTCATCAAACTGTTTCAGGATTCCGGGCGATCTAAATTTGTTCTTGTCTGTGGTGAAATCGATCGCCCTAAATACTGCTTAAAAAGCGCCACTTTAAGAAGATTCTGGTTCTTTCCTTGAAAAATCCTTCTTTACGTGTAACTCTTGCTGGGAATTTGAATATACGAATCCGGCATTTCATTCTGCTGGTGAATCGCAAAGAAACGGCGCTTAATTTCTTTGAGAACTGCTGCATCATAATAAATCATGCCACAATCAACACAAATCTCTACTGGCGTGTTAGGAACTAGCAAGTATTTACCTTGATGGCTGTAAAGGTAATTGATTCTACGTTCCTCATAGCGGTTGCTACCGCAGGTATTACATCGAATTTCTCGCATGGGTCTATCCTCACTATCCCGGATTTCGGATTCTCAATCGACCTAATTCCGCAGTGATAATAGCACCTGACTGGAGTTCTTGTCCGTGAAGTGCGATCGCCTGCAAGCAAACTTCTGCTTGCTGTCTCGCCGCTAGATTAACTAAACGGATAATCCCGCAGTGAGGTACGCCTCGGACTATTGCAAGTTCGCCAAAATCTTTGTCTAAGGTTACTAGAATACGACCATCCATCATTATATGCACGAGAAAGAATCTCTTCGTCGCCCGGATCTTCGGGTCAATCTCCCGTCCATATTGCATCATGTCCCGCGATTTCGAGTTGTTGGCGGGAGCCGACCCAAACACAAATATCCAAAAGAATGTTCATTGGCCAACTGCGGCCAAGAGAGGTTCGATACGCTCGTGACTAACCAGTCGGTGAGCATAAACTAGACAAGCCTGAATATCTTCTCTTTCTAGCCAGAGATAGCCTTCTAGAATCGTTTCAGGAGTGTCGCCTGCCGCTAACATTCCTAAAATATGCTCAACTGCAAGACGGCGACCCCGAATAATGGGTTTTCCGTTAAATATTTTGGGATTTACTGTGATTCATTCTAAGAGTTTTTGAGCATCCATAATTTGAGGCATAATTAGATAATCATTATTTTATCATATTGGATGATTTCCGAACCCCTTACCCTCTCAACCAGCAATCCGGTTTTAGCAGCCCAAGGATTAACTCGTCGTTTTGGTGGTTTAATTGCTGTAAACAACGTATCTTTTACAGTTGAAAAACACGAAATTTTTGGATTAATCGGCCCTAACGGCGCGGGCAAGACAACTCTATTTAATCTAATGACTGGACTGATACCTGCTTCTAGCGGCAACCTGATTTATCAAAATGAAAATATTTCCCAATTGAAGCCTTATCAAATTGCTAATAAAGGTATTGCCAGAACTTTTCAAAATATCCGTTTATTTGGGGAACTTTCTGCTGTGGAAAATGTGGCGATCGCGCGACACATCCACAGTCGATCGGGAAATCCAGTTTTATCGGTGCTGGCGGGGATTTTAGGCTTGCCAGCATCTAACGCAATGGAACGCAAAACCCACCGAAAAGCTTTAGAATTGTTGGATTTAGTCGGATTGGGCGATCGCGCGGGCGAACAAGCCAAAAACTTGGCCTACGGCGACCAGAGGCGCTTAGAAATTGCCCGCGCTTTAGCCTTAGAACCGCAAATACTCTTGTTAGATGAACCTGCAGCAGGGATGAATCCCAGTGAAAAGCACAAATTAAGCGAATTTATCCGAGCAGTACGCCAACAATTCAATTTAACTGTAATATTGATCGAGCATCATGTACCGCTAGTTATGGGGTTGTGCGATCGAATTGCCGTCTTGCATTTCGGTCAGCTTATTGCTTTGGGAGAACCTGCTGTTGTCAGGAATGACCCGGCGGTAATTGAGGCTTATTTGGGAGATGAAACGTAGAAATTGTAAATGTTTCCCCGGCTCTGGCGGGGAACGAGTAAAATTAATAGTTAGCCTTAAATGAATCTTCCAGCCCTCTTAAGAGGAATTCAGCTAGGAGCCAGGTTGCAACCCCTGGAGGAATGGAAAAGAGACAGTTTGGTCATCAAAAATCAAGGCACAAAAAATGCAACATAGCCCACCCAAAACAACCCAAAACATCCTCTTAGAACTCAAAAATGTTTCTGTAAGTTATGGGGTAATTCAAGCCATACAAAATATTAATCTCACGATTAATGCAGGCGAGGTTGTCAGTCTCATCGGTGCTAACGGTGCGGGCAAAAGTACCACCCTGAGAGCGATTTCTAAAATAGTTAATTTGCGGCAAGGACAAATTCTTTATAGCGGGCGCGATATTAGCCGCCGCCAAGCTCACGAAGTTGTGAAGTTGGGAATCGCCCACAGTCCAGAAGGGCGGCGGGTTTTGGCGCAGCAAACGGTGTTGACTAACTTGGAATTGGGGGCCTATATTCGATCGGACTCGGCAGCAGTAAAAGCCGATTTAGAGCGCCAATTTGAGATATTTCCGCGCCTAGCAGAAAGGCGCCGCCAGCTAGCAGGAACCCTCAGCGGCGGGGAACAGCAAATGTTGGCGATCGCTCGCGCTCTGATGAGTCGCCCGAAGCTGCTATTATTAGACGAGCCTAGTTTAGGGTTAGCACCTGCGATCGTCAAAGAAATTTTTGCCATTATTCAAAACCTCCGCTCCACAGGCGTTACAATCCTCTTAGTCGAACAAAACGCCAGTTTAGCACTGCAAATTGCCGATCGGGGTTACGTACTAGAAGCTGGTAATATTACCCTCACAGGTATTGGAGCGGATTTGCTAAACGACGAGCGAGTCAGGAGCGCATATTTAGGTTGACTTGGTTAATTTTTGGAATCTTGACCGCTTTCTTTGAAGCCGTCAAAGACGTTTTTGGCAAACAAAACCTCAAAAAAAGTGACGAATATGTCGTCGCTTGGTCTCTCTCATTTTTTTCAGTCATCTGTTTGCTTCCCTGGGTATTATATACAGGAATTCCGCCATTAAACTCTCAATTTTGGCTCGCCCTATTAATCGGAGGTAGCATCAACGCTGTCACAGCCCTCCTCTACATCAAAGCCATCAAAGTATCTGATTTATCCCTGACACTACCGCTGCTAGCTTTGACACCATTATTCATGTTGGTAACTTCACCGTTAATTGTCGGTGAATATCCCACACTTTTTGATTATATTGGCATTTTACTAATCGTAGCAGGCTCTTATTTATTAAATATCAAAGAGAAATCTAAAGGATATTTAGCTCCATTCAAAGCACTTCTGCATGAACCAGGGCCAAAATTGATGTTAATCGTCGCATTTCTATGGAGTATTGCCGCAAATTTTGACAAAATAGGAGTTACAAATTCCTACCCTATTTTTTGGGTATTCTCTTTGTTTAGTACAATGAGTGTCTTGCTACTACCAGTTTTATTGCACAAAACCCCAAATCCAGGGCGACAAATTCTCAAACAATTACCAATGCTAGCTGCTATGGGGTTTATCAATGCTACTGGAATAATTTTTCAAATGCAAGCTTTGACATTAACTTTCGTAGTGCGAGTGATCGCGATTAAGCGTACTAGCCTGTTAATGGGTGTATTGTTCGGTCATTTCATTTTTAAGGAAAAAGATATTCAAGAAAGATTATTAGGGGCGGGAATAATGATTTTGGGAGTTTTATTTATCAGTTTATAGGTTGAGATTTCCGGGACTCAGACGCTCATTCTCCCCCTGAATCTAGGGGCGGTGCCCCCGTGCCCGCCCTCTCTCGGTTGGGGGGAATGTCCGGGTTGGGAAACACGTCCTCGCTTCTATTGATGTATAAGTCATGTTATACTCAAGGCGATCGCACTTTCTCTCACTATTTATTAACATAAAAAAAATTAATGCACAAAATAGCAGCCACACCCGGAGGTTGGAACCCTCAAGCAGAAGGAGTAATTTTTATTCAGCAAACCCCAGCACCAATAGTATTTATTAGTGCTGCTGACACGGACATTCAAACTCTCGCAGCGGTGGCATCCAAAATGCCCGCAGCATTCCCCAAAGTGCGCGCAGTCAACCTGCTTCAATTGCAGCAACAACTAACAATTGATACTTATGCCGAGGAAGTTTTAGAACGCGCCGAGGTCATAATCTTAAGACTGTTAGGAGGGCGTTCTTATTGGTCTTACGGGTTAGAAATTCTGCGAGAAACTGTGGACAAAACTAACGCAGCACTGATTGTAATGCCGGGAGAAGACAGTCCAGATCCAGATTTAATCAGCCATTCAAATGTATCGCTATCAGCAGTCAATCAACTTTGGCGCTATTTCACAGAAGGCGGAGTTCAAAACTTTGTTAACGCACTCAAGTTTGCCGCCGATACTTGCCTGAAAACTGCTTATAATCCGCCCCTACCTAAAACAGTTTCCCGCGTCGGAATTTATGATTGGAAAAAGCCAATTGACTCGTCCCCAACTTGCGGACACGGGGACATTAATTCTAAACCTAAAGTAGGAATTTTATTTTATCGTGCTCATTATTTATCAGGAAACTTAGCACCAATTGATGCACTTTGTCAAGCTCTATCAGAGCGAAACTTACTACCAGTTCCCGTCTTTGTGTCTTCTCTGCGGGAACCGGATTTGCAAATAGAATTGCTGGAATATTTCCAGCCAAAAAAATCAGAACCCATTCAATTATTGCTCAACTCCACAAGTTTTGCAGTGTCAGGTTTTAGCAGTCAAAAACCGGAACAAAATAGTTTAAAATCCTTAGACGTTCCAGTATTGCAAGCAATCTTCAGCGGTGGCGGTTTGGAACAGTGGGAAACAGAACTTCAGGGACTTTCGCCCCGCGATGTGGCGATGAATGTAGCATTGCCGGAAGTAGACGGAAAAATCATTACTAGGGCTGTTTCTTTTAAAGCGGTACAGACTTGGAACAGCGAATTAGAAACAGATGTAGTAGGCTATGTAGCAGCGGGCGATCGCATTTCATTTGTAGCAGATTTAACCGCGAATTGGGTGAAGATGAAACAAACCCCAGCCGCCAACAGACGCATCGCTATAATTCTGGCAAATTACCCCACTCGCAACGCCCGCTTAGCCAACGGCGTCGGCTTAGATACGCCCGCTAGCTGTGTCGAAATCCTCAAAGCTATGCAGCAAGCTGGCTATCAAATTGAAAACATCCCCGCTAGCGGCAACGAGTTAATTGAACTCCTGACTTCCGGCGTGACAAATGACCCGGAAGGACGCGAATTGCGGCCTGTTCATCAATCTTTAGATTTGGCAGAATATGAAGAATATTTTGCTAGTTTGCCGCAGCAAGTGCAAGATGGGATTTGTAAAAGATGGGGGCGTCCGGGAAGCTATGCACAAGATTTTATAAGTAACAATACGTCTTTTCCGATTCCGGGGATTCAGTTCGGTAATGTATTTGTAGGAATTCAACCATCGCGGGGATACGAACTTGACCCCGCATTAAATTATCACGCCCCAGACTTAGAACCCACTCACAATTATCTAGCTTACTATTACTGGCTGCGAGAAAAGTTTGGAATTGACGCTATAATTCATGCGGGAAAACACGGCAATTTAGAATGGCTGCCCGGTAAAAGTATAGCATTGTCTAACAAATGTTATCCAGAAGTAGCATTAGGCGCGATGCCGAACTTTTATCCCTTCATTGTCAACGATCCCGGGGAAGGTTCCCAAGCAAAAAGACGATCGCAAGCCGTGATTATCGACCACCTGACACCGCCGATGACTCGCGCCGAACTCTACGGGCCTTTGCAGCAGTTAGAAACCTTAATCGACGAATATTGCGAAGCCCAAAGTTTAGATCCGTCCAGATTGCCCATGATTCGCGATCGCATTCTCGCCCTCACAAACAAAGAAAACTTGGATCGAGAGTTAGGAATACAACTAAATAAATCTGAATTTACAGAATTCATCACCCGCACAGACGGCTATCTTTGCGAACTCAAGGAATCCCAAATTCGCGACGGATTGCACATTTTCGGGCAGTGTCCCGAAGGTAGACAGTTGAGAGATTTGATAATTGCGATCGCCCGCCATCCCACCAACGGGCGATCGGGCTTAACCCGCGCCCTAGCAGAAGATTCAGGCTACGATTTCGACCCCTTAACCTGCGATCCAATGTCGATAATTCAGCACCGCACAGCAGGCGATTTAACAGCAGAACTCGAAGAAAAAGCCGCTGGATTAGTAGATAATTTAATCGAAAATATCCGCGTTAATCCGCGTTTATCTGCGGTTACAAATCCCCAAACAGGAGAAGCAACCCAACTAGAATTAGACTGGATAAATAACTATCTTTTACCTTCCCTTCTCCAAACAGACCAAGAAATTACCAACCTTTTGCGCGGACTAGATGGGCGGCACATACCAAGCGGTGCATCCGGCGCACCCACTCGTGGCAGACCCGATGTATTGCCCACAGGTCGCAATTTTTACTCAGTAGATATCCGCGCCATTCCCACAGAAACCGCCTGGAGAGTTGGCAGAGTTGCTGCTGAAACTTTAATCGAAAGATACACCCAAGAAAACGGGGAATATCCGAAAACTTTGGGTTTGTCAGTGTGGGGAACATCCACCATGCGGACGGGGGGAGACGACATCGCCGAAGCCTTGGCGCTGATAGGAGTTCAACCAGTTTGGGATGGCCCTTCGCGCCGGGTGGTAGATTTTGAAATCTTGCCAGTTTCTGTTTTGGGGCGGCCGCGCGTTGATGTTACTTTGCGAATTTCTGGCTTTTTCCGCGATGCTTTTTTTAATTTAATTGATTTGTTTGACAGTGCGGTAAAAGCTGTGGCAGATTTAGACGAATCTGCAGAAAATAATCCTTTAGCAGCACAAGTTCAAGCAGAGATTCAGTATTGGGAATCTACAGGTTTGAGTCAGGAAGAGGCGCAAGGGCGATCGCAATTTCGAGTGTTTGGCTCAAAACCGGGTGCTTACGGCGCAGGACTTCAAGGCATAATTGAAGCTCAAAACTGGACAGACGACAGCGATTTAGCAAAAGCTTACATTAATTGGAGCAGTTACGCCTATACCTCCTCTAGTTCCTCAAATTTGCCGGGAGATGTAGCAGGAGTTAAACAGAGTGAATGGGGGTGTTCTGCACCCGAAGCATTTGAAAAACGCCTCGGCCAAATGCAAATAGTTCTGCAAAACCAAGACAACCGCGAACACGACATCCTCGACTCCGACGATTATTATCAATTTCAAGGCGGAATGACGGCCGCAATCCGCAATTTGCAAGGCAAAAATCCTGCAACCTATTTCGGAGACAACTCGATTCCTGAGAATCCGAAAGTGCGGCAACTGCGGGAAGAAATTGCGCGGGTTTATCGCAGTAGGGCTGTGAATCCCAAATGGATAGAAGGTGCGATGCGACACGGTTACAAAGGTGCTTTTGAAATTGCAGCAACTGTTGATTTTTTGTTTGCTTACGATGCTACGGCAAATTGTGTAGAGGATTTTATGTATGAAGGAATCGCAGAGGCTTACATTTTTGATGAGAAAGTGCAGGCATTTATTCAAGAAAACAATCCTTGGGCACTGCGAGATATGGCGGAAAGATTGCTAGAAGCCCGCCAGCGGGGGTTGTGGCAGAGTGCGAAGCAGGATACATTGGATAAATTGAGGTCGATCGCCCTGCAAGTCGAAGCAGTCATCGAATCCCATACTGGTTTTTAGTGTGAACGGAGAAATGATAGAATATAGTTAATATGAGAGGAATCCATGTTGCGCGATCTCACCATCCAAAATTATCGCTGTTTTAGAGATTTTCATATCGACGATCTAGCTAGGGTTAATCTGATAGTCGGTCAGAATAATAGTGGTAAAACTACTTTTTTGGAAGCCATTTATTTATTAGTCCAACAACAGAGTATTCAAGCTTTGTTTGATGTACTAAATGGTCGTGGCGAAATGAGTAACATAAAAACTCAACTTGCATCGGGTCAAGCAGTAAACCGCAGCAAGTATCAATTTGAACATATTTTTTACGGACATCAACTAACCCCAGATCGAAGTATTTACATTCAATCCCAGAAAGAAGAACAACTCTCACTCAAAATCCAAGCAAACCCTACAAACCAACAAGAGGTAATTCCGGTAGCTGAAGAACTAGAAACAAGATTTTTAGCATGGGAATTAATTGCTTACTACAATCAAAATTCCCGAGTCAAAATTTCAGTGCTGCGCGATGCGACTATTGCTAATATTAGTAGTTTACTTTCGGTTCAATCAACAGAGATACATGATAACTCTTTGTCGCTGGTTGGAGCCAGCAAAGATAATTATAATTTAATCAAAACTACGGCAATAACTTTTAACAAAATGGCTGGGCTTTGGGATGCTATTACACTGACACCAAAAGAAGAAAGCGTAGTAGCAGCAATGCAAATCTTAGAACCAGATGTAGAACGTATTAGTTTTACCAGTAATCCCACTAATAACAGTGGTATTTTGATTAAAATGAGAGGACAGAATCACCCAATTCCTCTAGGCAGTATGGGAGATGGTATGCAACGAATTCTTAGTATAGCAATGGTAGCAGTCTCATCAGAAAATGGGTTTTTGTTGGTTGATGAAATTGATACAGGTCTTTACTATCAAACCCAAACTGATATGTGGCGATTGATATTTGAAACAGCACAGCGATTGAACCTTCAAGTCTTTGCAACTACCCACAGTTGGGATTGTATAGCCGCATTTCAAGAAGCCTTAGAACAGTCAGAAGATAGTTCTGTTGGGAAATTATTTCGCTTGAGCCGGCGTGGCGAGGATATTCGTGCAGTTGAATACACTCCCGATGAATTGTCCGTTGCAGTGCGCCAAAGTATCGAGGTGCGCTGATGCCAACAGCACGAAAACCTCCTCAACCAAAACCTCAACAGTTATTGGTAGAAGGTAAGAATGATCGGCACGTAATCTGGGCTTTGTGCCAGCAATATCAACTGCCACAAACATTTTCCGTCGAAGTACCGCAAGAAGACGGTACAGAAGGAATTGAAGCGCTGCTAAATGGCTTGCCAGAAAGATTGAAAGCAGAGAATTTACGCACGTTGGGAATTGTGGTTGATGCCGATCGCAATTTAAGTGCGCGGTGGCAATCTCTTAAAGATAAACTGAGTTCGATCGGCTATCGAGATATCCCCCAATCTCCCCCTCCCGAAGGCTGGGTTTGCACACCTTCAGATCCATACTTGCCTCGCGTCGGAGTTTGGTTGATGCCAGACAATCAACTTTCTGGAATGTTAGAAGATTTTGTCGCCTATCTCATCCCCCCTGGCGACACGCTGCGTCCGAAAGCCGAAGCAATTTTACAAGAGCTCGAACAAGCCCGACTTAACCGCTACACTTTAATTCATCATCCCAAAGCGCTAATCCACACTTGGCTGGCATGGCAAAAAACGCCTGCAATGCCGATGGGACAAGCAATAACAGCGCAGGTGCTTAGCTGCGATTGCCCCATCGCCTTAATTTTTATTGAATGGTTAAAACATCTGTTTGAGCTAATTGCTCCATCCCCCGGATAATTAGTAATATCTAGTAATATTTCGCGATCGCTGAAAGCTTTATGATTCGCCGCTACATTGCTAGCATCAGCACCAGCATCTTAAAACGTACCTGCGCCGCAACTGCCTTGCTAGCCTTTACTTTGGGATGTTCGTCTACCAAGCCGCCCAACACCGCAGCGCCATCGAGTTCGATCGAATCGGCAGTCCTAGCCCAGTCCCCAACGTCTCTGTTAGCCCGAAACCCCAACAAATCCAAAAAATCCGTCAGCGCTGCTTCATGCCCCCAAAACGATGGCTTCACGGAGGCAGTTAACTTTGCCACCCAAGCTTCTAATTTGGCTCAATCAGCCAATTCAAAACAAGACTGGGACGAAGTAGCCGCCCTGTGGGTGCAGGCCGTCGCTTGGATGCAAGCGGTTCCCCCAGGCAGTCCCAGACGGGCGTTTGCGGAGAAAAAAGTAATCGAGTACATGAGAAATCTGGTGTATTCCCAGCAGCAAGCGGGCACAACCAGATCCCAAGCCAGTACAGTCAGCTTCAGCAGCGATTTGCTAAACGAACAACTAGAACTTTACCTCTCCTACGTTGCTGCGGTCGGCCCGCCAGATGTTTTGATTGTCGGCAGTTCCCGGGCATTGCAGGGCGTCGATCCCAAACAGCTAAAACAATCTTTGGCCCAAAGGGGCCGTCCGGGCTTAAAAGTATTTAACTTTTCAGTCAACGGCGCAACTGCACAAGTAGTTGACTTTCAACTGCGGCGACTTTTGAAGCCGGGTCATTTGCCTCAAATGATTGTCTGGGCGGATGGTGTGCGCGGATTTAACAGCGGCCGGGACGATCGCACTTTTAATTCGATCGTCGATTCTGAAGGCAGCCAACTTTTAGCAGCAGGCATTCGCCCCGAACTGCCGTCGGATGAACCCAACGAGATTCCGCTGTGTTATAGATTCCCGCAGCCCTGCGCTAACAACACTTTCCGCAAAGCATTGGCATCTGTCGATCGACCTTTCAGGGGCGGGCAAGATGCCCACCCCACACTCAAATTCCTGTCCAGTGGAACGGGCATCTTGCCCGTTGCTGACACCCACCCCACAATCAAATTCCTGTCTAGTGGAACCGGCATCTTGCCCGTTGCTGAGAATGCTGCAAAATATGAGTTAAAACCGATCGCAGCGAATGCAGCAACTCAAAAAGCACAATTGATTCCAGTCTCGCGACGCACAACAGTAGCCATCAGACAACTCAACCAATTGGCAGATTCGATCGACTCTAACGGATTTATGGCTATATCGGGCACTTACAACCCCAACACTTATTATCGAGAACGCGCTTACGTTTCAGGCCAGTACGATCGCGACTACGAAAACTTCAACCTCGGAGGCAAACAAGCAACAGCCTTTAATTCAGTTGTAGCATTTACCAAAGCTCGCAAAATTCCCCTAATTTTCGTTAATTTACCCCTCACCAACGACTACTTAGACGGAACTCGCCTGTGGGCAGAACAGCAGTTCCGGCAGCGAATGCAGCAACTCTCGCGGCAAAAAGGCTTCGCTTTCCGCGACTTGTCGCAGCGCTGGCCGGGCCGTAACGACTATTTTTTTGACCCCAGCCACCTCAACCGCTTTGGGGCGATCGCAGTTTCTCGCCTACTCGCGGCCGATTCCAGCATTATCTGGCCGCGGCCCAAATCCAGCCGCAGTGACGGGTGAAGGAAGTTCGGCAACGAGCACTGTACAAGATGTAACGGATGTAACGGATGGCAGGAAGAAGGAAGATGTGGAAATGCAGTCATAATAATATTTCTTATTCCCGGCTTTCTTTTTACCAGGCCAATCTTGGTAACGCATATCCACATGCTCTGCCTCGCAATGCTCAAAAATAGTTTAAAATCTAACCTGATGTCCAAAACCAATTTGTGCGATCGAACATTTTAAGATATTTCACTCAGCTTAAAATCTAACAATCAAAAATCCAAAATCGATAGATTGTGAGGTCACTCTAAAATCTAACAATCGAAAATCCAAAATCTAAAATCTAAAATCGATAGGTTGTGCAACTAAAACAAGTAATTATCGCCCACAAAGCCAGAGATACCCTCAGCCAGCGGTGGGCAGAACAGTGTGCCCGCCAATTAGAAAGTCGCGGGTGTCAGGTTTTAATGGGGCCCAGCGGCCCGAAAGATAACCCGTATCCGGTTTTTTTAGCTTCTAGTAACAGCCCAATTGATTTAGCGGTAGTGCTGGGGGGCGATGGTACGGCCCTAGCTGCCGCGCGGAATTTGGCGGCTGACGGCATCCCGATTTTGGCAGCGAATGTGGGGGGACATCTGGGCTTTTTAACCGAGTCTTTTGAGGATTTCCAAAATACTGAGGAGATTTGGGACAGACTTTCGGAAGATAGGTATGCTGTGCAAAAGCGGATGATGTTGCAGGCAACAGTTTTTGAGGGAAACAGAAGCAATCTCGAACCCCAAAGCGATCGATTTTTGGCACTAAATGAAATGTGTGTCAAACCTGCTTCAGCCGATCGAATGCCGAGCTGTATTCTAGAAATGGAAGTTGACGGCGAAGTAGTCGATCAGTATCAAGGCGACGGTTTAATTGTGGCAACTCCCACCGGTTCGACTTGCTACACCGCATCTGCCAACGGGCCGATTATGCACTCGGGAATGGAGGCGATCGCCGTTACTCCGATTTGCCCTTTGAGTTTATCCAGCCGGGCGATCGTACTCCCGCCCGGTTCAGTCGTCAGCATTTGGCCTTTAGCAGATTACGAACTCAGTACCAAACTCTGGACAGACGGCATTTTAGGTACTGCAATTTGGCCAGGACAGCGCGTAGACGTGCGGAGGGCAGACTGCGAAGCCCAGTTTATTATTTTGCGGGAAAACTATTCTTATTTCAACACTTTGAGGGAAAAACTTCACTGGGCAGGAGCCAGAATTCGGTACAGCAACAATCACCGCAATTAATCCGAATCATCCACCAGGAAACTGCATTAACCCCTGGGACACGTAAGGGTGAAAAAACCTGTTATATCAAATCCGTTAGCATCGGAATAGTAAATTCGAGTTCACTGTTCACTGTCAACCGTCAACCGTCAACCGTCAACCCATAATCTCTGTACTTTGTTAAGATCGCTCAATATCTTGACAAACAGCCTGATCTATGCAGATTTTCAAAAAATCAACCCGACCTTTCAACCCTCAAGATACATATCCCTGTCCCGTGTGCCGCACCGGTCAAATTTCCACTCTAGCGCTGATGGACGCCCTAGCTTGCAACTTCTGCCAGCACATTTATACCGCAAGCGTTGAAAGACAATCGCTCCAAATGGCCGATCGCCAACCGCCCGTAACTTGGCACTGGAACGGCAAACAGTGGATAGGAGCACACCTCGAAGGCGTAGAATTCGGATGGCCCTACTTTGCAGCGGCTTTTGGTCTAATTTTCCTTCCCACTACCTTGCTGGGACTTTCAGCTTACTATTTTCCCCCGGTTCCCGGCAGCCGGTTGTCCTGGCTGCCTGTAGCTTGGACAGGCTTAGCTTTTTTGTCGCATTTAGGCATTGTGCTGTGGTTGGTAGGTGAATTTTATCAATTCCCGGTGGTCACTTACTTCAGAGCTTGGGGGCGCAGGATAAGCCGGCGCTAGCTTAAATGCTCTCAAAAACCCGATTGCTCCAGGACGTTGCACCGACATCGATTCAGGTAAAATTAGAGGCGATCGCAAAATTCAATTCCCAATCAGCACTTAAGCAGCTATAATCGTTAGCTATTCTAAATAGTCAGATACAAACGCATTGCGATTTGTGAGGAGACGAATGAACATACTTGGAATCTCGGCGTATTACCACGACAGCGCCGCAGCCTTAATTCGCGACGGAGAAATTATCGCCGCAGCGCAGGAAGAAAGATTTTCCCGCAAAAAACACGACGCCAGATTTCCCAAGAATGCGATCGCTTATTGCTTGAAAGAAGCGAAAATAGATTTGCGGGAACTCGATCACATAGTCTTTTACGACAAACCTTTAGTCAAATTCGAGCGCCTTCTTGAAACCTATTTAGCCTACGCGCCCCAAGGTTTTAGCTCTTTCCTAAAAGCCATGCCGATATGGCTCAAAGAAAAGCTTTACCTCAAAACCATGCTCAAAAAAGATCTGGCAGCAATAGCAAACTGCAAAACGAATAAACTGCCATCTCTGCTATTTACCGAACACCACCAATCGCACGCAGCATCGGCATTTTTTCCCAGCCCCTTTGAAAAAGCAGCCGTTTTGTGCATCGACGGCGTGGGCGAGTGGGCCACAACCTCGGTTTGGTTGGGAGACGGGAACCAACTGACACCTCAGTGGGAAATAGATTTTCCCCACTCCTTGGGTTTGCTTTATTCAGCTTTCACCTATTACACCGGCTTCAAAGTCAACTCTGGTGAATACAAACTCATGGGTTTAGCTCCTTATGGCGAACCCAAGTATGTAGACAAAATTCTCAACTATTTAATCGACCTCAAAGATGACGGAACTTTCCGTTTGAACATGGATTATTTCAACTATGCAGTTGGCTTAACCATGACCAACAAGAAGTTTGACGAACTGTTTGAAGGGCCGCCGCGTCAAGCTGAAGGAAAATTGACTCAGCGAGAAATGGACATTGCAGCTTCCATTCAAGTTGTTACCGAAGAAGTTGTTTTGCGGCTTTGCAGAACAGTTAAAAAAGAATTGAATGTCGATTATCTTTGTCTTGCCGGCGGCGTTGCTCTCAACTGTGTTGCTAACGGCAGACTCTTGCGGGAAGGTATTTTCAAAGATATTTGGATTCAGCCGGCGGCGGGAGATGCTGGCGGTGCATTGGGTGCGGCTTTGGCGATTTGGTACCAATATTGCGAACAAACTCGCACTGTGAGCGCGAATTCGACAGCAAATAGTATAGAATCCCTCAAAACTGAACTGGTCACTACAAACGCAGCGGTTGATGAGAGGACTGAAGTTCTCACTGCAAACCAAGCGGTGGCAACTGTGGCTAAGTCTGTTGCTCATTTAACTTGTCACGATCAAATGCGTGGCTCATATTTGGGGCCGAGATTTACTGACGCAGAAATTCTCGAATATTTGGATGCTGTCAAAGCCAGCTATCACCGATTGGACGATGCCGAATTAATGCCGCAGTTGGCGGAAATTTTGGAACAGGGAAATGTGGTGGGATGGTTCCAGGGGCGGATGGAATTTGGGCCGCGAGCTCTGGGCGGTCGATCGATCATTGGGGATCCCCGCAGTGCTAAAATGCAGTCCGTGATGAACCTGAAAATTAAATATCGGGAATCATTTCGACCTTTTGCGCCGTCAATTTTAGCCGAACGAGTTGCCGATTATTTCGAGATTGACCATTCTAGCCCTTATATGCTATTGGTAGCACCTGTCAAGTCCAGTCTCCGCATTCCGATGACTGCAGAACAAGAGCAGTTGTTTGGCATTGAAAAGCTCAACATTCCGCGATCGGAGATTCCGGCTGTCACCCACGTCGATTACTCGGCTCGCATCCAAACTGTTCACAAAGAAACCAATCCTCGCTACTATGACTTAATCAGCCATTTTGAAGAGCGATCGGGCTGTTCTATTGTGGTAAATACTTCTTTCAACGTCCGAGGCGAACCGATTGTTTGCACTCCAGAAGATGCTTACCGCTGTTTCATGCGAACCGAAATGGACTATCTGGTTTTGGAAAATTACTTGCTTCCCAAGTCCGAACAAATTCCTTGGAAACAAGATGATGCTTGGAAAAATGAATTTGAACTAGATTAGTCATTAGTTATTAGTTATTAGTTATTAGTTGGTACGAATAACTAATAACTAATAACTAATTCCCAATTCCCAACTCCCCATTTCTAATGAGCGACGAAATTAAAAAACTCGACAAAAAAGGCTTGCGCGATTTCGGGCTGCTAATTGGTGGCTTGATTGCAGTGCTGTTCGGTTTAGCAGTACCTTTACTGAGGCGACATTCTCTACCTTGGTGGCCCTGGGCGATCGGCGCAGTCCTAATCGTGCTAGCATTGGTGGCGCCGAAATCGCTGAATCCCGTTTATCACGCGTGGATGCGCTTTGGACTTATTCTTAACAAAATCGAAACGCCGATCGTCCTAGGGATAGTTTTTTACCTGATAATTTGGCCGATGGGAGTTATTAAAAGCCTGTTGGGCGAAGATGCCATGCGGCGAAAACTCAATCCGAAAATGGATACTTACCGCGTCCCAAGTAAAGCAAGAACAAAAGTTAGTATGGAGCGTCCTTTCTAAGTGTTTGAATCAACATTAGACTTTCTCAAAGATTTGTGGGCGTTTATGAGAGAACGCCAAAAGTATTGGCTGTTGCCGTTAATTGTGACTTTAGTCTTTTTGGGAGCTTTGATTGTATTGAGTCACGGTTCTGTGATTGCTCCGTTTATTTACACCCTGTTTTGAAAGAATGAGCAAGTTGAAAAATTTGGGTGTCAATTTAGGTTTGACACTCGGCGGTTTATTTATGGGGGTGGTAATTGGTGAAGTTGGGTTGCGAGTTGCTAGAGTTGAGGGATATCCAAAAATAGGAGATTTCGTAGAGTCGGCGCCAACTCGTTTCCACACTTCCGATCCAAATTTGGGCTGGAAGCTGAAACCGGGTGCGTCGGGGGAGTGGAATGGGGAAGGTGCGAGTTTTGTGCAGGTGAATAGCGAGGGTTTGCGCGATCGCGAACATACAAAAGCAAAACCTCCAAATACTTTGCGGGTGGCGGTTTTGGGCGATTCTTTCACCGAAGCAATTCACGTACCTGTCGAACAAACATTCTGGTCGAAATTGGAACGAAAGTTAGGCAACTGCGAGGCCGTTAAGGGACGCAAAAAAGTTGAGGTCATCAATTTCGGCGTGCAGGGTTACGGTACTGCTCAAGAATTAATTATGCTGCGAAAAAAAGTGTGGGATTACAGTCCTGATATTGTAATTCTTGCTTTTTTTATTGGCAATGATGTGATAAATAATTCTCCGAAACTGGAATACGATCGCTACCGACCATTTTTTGCTTATGATGCTAGCGGCAAGTTAGTACCGGATATGTCTTTTCGCAACCTGGCGCCGATCGATCGCAACGAAAGAGCAGTTTCCTTCGTAGATCGAATGCCCAGTTTGATCGTCAACAATTCGCGAATTTTGCAGGTCATAAAAAAAGTAGACTTAGATCGGAAAAAGCGGGAGTTATCGGGGGACTTTACCACTTTAAGTACCCTGAACCTCAAGGAACCTCAAGATGCAGTTTGGCAAGAGGCTTGGAAGGTGACAGAGGGTTTGATTGTGACGATGCGGAATGAAGTCGTGCAGAAAAATGCTGATTTCTTAGTTGTGACAATCGGCGATCCGATGCAAGTTCGACCGGAGGCCGAGAGGCGAAAAAATTTTATGGAAAAGAACAACATTCAGGATTTGTTTTATCCCGATAAGCGGCTGGAAAAATTGGGCGCACGCGAGGGTTTTCGGGTACTAAATTTATCCGAACAGATCCAAGGTTACACTGAAAAATATCAAGTTTGCGCCCACGGTTTTGAGAATTCTGTACCCTGTGGGGGTCACTGGAATGAACTCGGACACCGACTGGCTAGTATCCTGATCAACCGAAATTTGTGCCAAAATTTGAAGCAGTCTCAACTCCCCAAAAAACAACCGTAAGCCGTCAAATTCAAATTTCATGAAAGATTCAACGATATTCAAAAAAAGCAAAAATATCTTCATTATAATCGCGGTTAATTTGGCGATCGCCTTTATTTGTCTGGAAGCTTTGTCGCTAGCTTTTTATTTTATCAACCAAAAGCAGTTTTTTTATACCAGAACTAAAGCCAAAGAAAAAGTAGTAGAAGATATTGAAAGGATCGGCATTAGACTGGATGAATCTATCGTAGAAAGACTGCACCCACTTTTTGGCTATGTACTCAAACAAGGTGCTTTCACTAATGAAAAATTAAAGTTAAAAGTCAACAAACACGGCTTTTTTTCCCTCTACGAATATCCCTTTGTTAAAAGCAATAAAAATCAAGTTATTATCGGAGTATTTGGCGGTTCAGTTGCGAATAACTTTGCAGTAGATGAATACGTAACTCGTAGATTGTCTAACAAATTGAAAACTTATCCAGAATTTGCGAACAAGGAAATTATTGTTTTAAATTTTGGCAACGGTGGCTACAAACAGCCCCAACAATTATTAATTTTAAATTACTTTCTGGCTTTGGGTCAAGAGTTAGATTTAGTCATCAATATTGACGGTTTTAACGAAGTAGCACTGTCAAATTTAAATAACAAAGCCCAAGTAGAAATAGGAATGCCAAGCGTTCAGCACATACAGCCTCTGACTGGTTTAGCCAACAACAACTTGTCACCGGAAGCTATGAGCTCTATCGTGCAAATTAACGAAAATAAAAAACAGTTGAAAGCAGGTATTGACAAATTGCAAACTTGTCAGCTTGCTTTGTGTCACGCTGTTACCTCGCTACAGGTGCAACAATTAGTCAACAATTACCAGCAAGCCGTTGTCAAGTACGATAGGCAAGTCAAAGAATCCAACCCAAACACGGCAAATAGCGGTATAGTATACATTCCCAAAGCAGACTTTGTTTTGCAGGATGTCGCTGCTTTTGACAAAATGGCATCAATATGGTACGAATCGTCGATCGGGATGAATCAAATTTTATCAAGTAGAAAGATTAAGTATTTTCACGTTATCCAGCCCAACCAGTATTATCCCACTAAGCGAGCGTTTACCGCCAAGGAAAACGAAATTGCGATCGACCAGAATAGCCCTTACATTGAAGGTGTGAAAAAAGGTTACCCGGTGATCTTGTCCAAAGTCGATGATTTGCAAAAAGCTGGGGTTAATGTTTTTAACGCAGTGAATATTTTAGATAATACAAAAGAGACGGTTTACAAAGATGCCTGCTGCCACTATAATTCCGTCGGAGACGAATTATTGGCAAACTATGTTTCTAGTTCCATTATTAAAGTAGTAAGAGAGTCGAAATAGAGGTTTATGAAAGATTTAAAATTACTCAAAAAAGGACAAGAATTTCTCAAGATAACTTTGATTAATTTATTGCTTTTACTGGTTTTCCTCGAGCTTGGCTCCTTGGGATGGTATTTTGTCAAGCACAAGCAATTTTTCTATACTAGAGAAAAGACGCAAGATAAATCTGCCTTGGGAATTAATTTAGAAGGAGTGCGACTCAATGAGTCTATAGTCGAAAGATTTCATCCTTTTTTTGGGTTTATTCAGAAACCAGGCCTTGACTTTCGCCCCGGCTTTAAAAATAACAACTATGGGTTTATCTCACCTTACGATTACCCTTTCAAAAAGACTAAACCCAATCAATTTATTATCGGAGTTTTTGGCGGTTCTGTGGCTTCTAATTATGGAATATTTGAAGTTCAAAATAAAATTTTACCTCAATACCTCAAGCAGCTTCCGGGTTTGAAAGATAAAGAATTTGTAATTTTGTCTTTTGCTACCGGCGGCTACAAACAACCCCAGCAATTATTGATTTTAAACTATTTTTTGGCTTTAGGGCAAGAATTGGATCTGGTCGTCAATATAGATGGTTTTAATGAAGTAGCACTTTCTAACTTAAACAATAAAAATCAAGTCGATTTGGCGATGCCAAGCATTCAGCATATTTTACCGCTGACTAGCTTGGCGAATAATAGCCTTTCTACCAAAGCTATGAAAGCAACTATCAGAATCCAAGAAAATAAAGCTAGGATTAATCAGGGTTTGGAACGTTTGCAAAACTGTTCTTTCGCTGCGTGCGATGCTTTGACTTCTGTTTACGTTCAAAATCTAGTTAATAACTATAAAACCGATGTTATTAAATTTGAAAAAGAACGGAATAAACAAAAAAAAGATGACAGCGGCAGCGTTATTTACATCAATACTAATAAATCGGTTTTACAGGATTCAGTAGCTTTTCAAGAAATGGCGTTAAATTGGGCAAAAAGTTCAATTTTTATGCACAAAGTTCTGTCTGCTAGTAATGTGCCTTATTTTCATGTTCTTCAGCCTAATCAATATTATCAGACGAAAAGAGTGTTTCCTGAAGCCGAAAAGCAGATTGCTTTTAACAAGGATACTCCTTATGCTAAAGCTGTGCAAATTGGATATCCGGCTCTTTTCAAAAAGTTTCCTAATTTGGAAAAAAATAATATTAATCTAGTGAATGCTGTCAATGTTTTTGACAAGACTAAAGAGGCTGTTTATGTAGATAGCTGCTGCCACTACAATCAAGCTGGAGAGGTAGTTTTTAGCAATTATGTGGGCCGTTCTATTCTGGAATCTTTGCGGAAAGATGCGGCTAGAAGCAAAAAGAAGTAGGTCTGAAATATTCGCGGAATGGTCAATGTAGGGTGCGCCTAGCGCACCTTACCGCTGAGTTTAAATTTTAGGTTGTTGGTTGGGTTCTAGATCGATCGCCCGCTGAGTCGATCGGCATTACCAAGATTTTATCAACTCGGTTCCCGTCCATATCGACTACTTCCACGCGCAAACCATTCCACTCAAAATGCTCGGCTGCTGTGGGAATTTTGCCCAAATTAGTAATCACAAAACCGCCCATTGTGTGGTAACTTCCTTTGTGTTCTGCTGACAATTCTTCAATTCCAAACAACTCAAAAAAATCTTCGACTGCTAGCATTCCGTCTAACAGCCAAGAACCGTCTTCGCGCTGCACGGCTTGAGGCTCGTCTGCATCTTCAATAGAGGGAAAGTCCCCCACCAATTCGACTAAAATGTCGTTGACTGTGACCAATCCTTGAATCACCCCGTATTCGTCTACTACCAAGGCAATTTGATTGCTAGATTGTTTGAACAGTTCTAATACTTTTAAACCCCGCGTGCTTTCCGGTACAAATAACGGTCGCCGTAAAGAAGCGCTTAAATCGAGGGGTTGACCAGTTAAAGTCCGCGACAGCATATCAGTAACGTGTACTAAACCGACAACGTTGTCGAGTCCTCCCTGACACACCGGAAACCGAGAATGACCGCTGCCGAGCATTTTTTGGCGATTTTCTTCTACTGAGTCGTCGAGGTCGAGCCAGGTAAGATCGGGACGCGGGGTCATTAAGGCGCTGACTCGCCGATCGCCCAAACGAAAGACTCTTTCCACCATATCTTGTTCGGCTTCTTCAAAGGTTCCGGCTTCGGTTCCTTGCTCGATTAAAACTTTAATTTCCTCTTCTGTAACTTGCGGTTCTGTCGAGGGCGATATCCTCAGCATTCGCATCACCAAGTCAGTGGAATGACTTAACAGATAAACCGCAGGAGCGCCAATTTTTGAGAGCATTCGCATGGGAATGGCGACGCTTGAAGCGATCGGCTCTGGGTTGTTGAGTGCCAGCCGCTTTGGCACCAGTTCGCCGATAATTAAGGTCAGATAAGTGATGGTTAAAACTGCTACTACTGACGCGATCGTCTGAGAGTAGGGCGCCAGGGCCGGAACCAGCCGCAACAAAGGCTCTACCCTTTTAGCAATTGTCGTTTCTCCGAAAGCGCCCGACAGAATGGCCAGCATCGTAATCCCGATTTGAACTGTCGGCAAGAACTGATTGGGGGCATTAGCCAGATCCAAGGCTATGCGGGCATTGGCTGAACCTTGGTTGGCCATCTGTTGCAGTCTCACCTTCCGTACAGAGATGATGGCCATCTCTGACATCACAAACAAGCCATTGAGGAAAATTAGCAAGAGAACAATCAGAATATCGGTACTTGGGGACATTTCTAAAATTTTCGGTAGTAACGGCGAAGCGCTCTGCCCGGTTAAAGGAGAAGCCTGCAAGCTGCGAATCTCGATGGCAAAATCGAAATTTTTTCTAAACCTGTCACTAGATTAACGGAACTGGCTCAATCGCGATCGCAGGATCGAGATATTAAAGCAGAAATCTATCGCCAGTTAAGTTCCCAGGCGTCAACCGCAGAGCGGTACAATCATGGATGTTTGTCGTACAATCTCCTTAACAGGCAAAGGGAAAGAGCCGGAGCCGATCGGGGATTAAAATTAAAAGCGCATGACTTTCTCTTCAATAATTCGTACCCTGGGGCGATCGCCCCTAGCCACAGAACTTCTCAACAAGCTCAAACGGCATCGCTGCTTGCAACTGTCCGGCATCGCCCGTTTGCCTAAAGGTTTAGTAGCTTCCGCCCTCGCACAGCAAGAGGGGCGAAACTTATTGGCAGTAACAGCTACTTTAGAAGAAGCCGGTCGCTGGGTGGCTTCTTTAGAGGCGATGGGCTGGCAAACCGTACATTTTTACCCGACTTCGGAGACCTCACCCTACGAGCTATCTTACTCCGACGAAAATGAAATGACGTGGGGGCAAATGCAGGTGCTGGCGGATTTGGTGGATAAGGAAGAAAAAACCGCCAATCAGTCGAAGCCGATCGCGATTGTAGCTACCGAAAGAGCTCTCCAGTCTCACTTGCCGCCGCCTGCTGCTTTTGAACCCTACTGTCTGACGCTAAAGCGAGGTGCGGTTCAAGACTCGAAGATTTTAGACCGCCAACTTGCTTCAATGGGCTACGATCGGGTGGCTCTGGTGGAAATGGAGGGTCAATGGAGCCGTCGGGGCGATATTGTCGATGTGTTTCCGGTGGCGGCTGAGTTGCCGGTGCGGCTGGAGTGGTTTGGGGATGATTTGGAACAAATTCGGGAGTTTGACCCGTCTTCGCAGCGATCGCTCGATAAGGTCGAGCGATTAGTTTTAACTCCTACTAATTTTAATACAATTATTAAAGCAGTTTTAGCTGAAAAAAATATTGACGAAATCAACCGCGTAGGCTCTATTGACACAGAAGAAAATGAAACCGAAAAATTTGTCCGCCGGCTGTTGGGTTTAGCGTTTGAAAAACCTGCATCTTTGTTGAATTATTTGCCCGAAAATACTTTAGTTGTTATTGACGAGCCGCAAGGGTGCGAAGCTCACAGCGACCGCTGGTTTGAGAATGCACAGGAACAGTGGAATAATTGCAATCGCGAATCGGAAGTTTCTGGTGCGGGAACAGACAACTTGCCAATTGCTAATTTGAAAGTTCCGAAAATTCACCGCACTTTTGCTGAATCTATGGTCGATGTCGCAGCTTTCGACAGGCTAGAACTTTCAGAATTGGCAGAAGATTCTACGGCTAAAAAATTTCAAAGCTCTGCGGAGGGCGACCAACTACCGTCTGCGATTAATTTGGCTTCTCGGCCTGTGCCGGTGATGCCTCACCAATTTGCTAAGCTGTCTCAAATGCTCAGGGAAGAGCGCGATCGGGGTTTTACCATTTTTCTGGTTTCTGCTCAACCGAGCCGATCGGTTTCTCTGCTGTCGGAACACGACTGTCCGGCTCAGTTTGTGGTAAATCCGCGCGATTATTTGGCGATCGATAAGTTGCAATTGCAGCACATTCCGGTTGCTTTGAAGTACAGCGGCTTAGCAGAATTAGAAGGGTTTATTCTGCCGACTTTTCGGATTGTTTTAATTACCGATCGGGAATTTTACGGTCAGCATTCTCTTGCTACTTTTAGCTACGTCCGCAAGCGCCGCCGCGCTGCTTCTAAGCAAGTAGACCCGAATAAATTAAGCCCTGGTGATTATGTGGTTCACCGCCAGCACGGAGTGGGAAAATTTATCAAGTTAGAACGTTTGACTATCGATCGGGAAACTCGCGAATATTTGCTGATACAATACGCTGACGGTACTCTGAGAGTGGCGGCAGATCAATTGGGCGCTTTGTCGAGGTTTCGGACGGTAGGCGATAAAGTACCGGATCTAAACAAGCTGACAGGTCAAACTTGGGAAAAAACTAAAACAAAGGTTCGCAAAGCTGTTAAAAAATTGGCAGTGGATTTGCTGAATCTTTATGCTAAAAGAGCTAAACAAACAGGTTACGCTTTTCCTCCTGATATGCCTTGGCAACAAGAATTAGAGGATTCTTTTCCTTACCAGCCAACGCCGGATCAGTTGAAGGCAACTCAGGATGTGAAACGCGACATGGAGGGCGATCGACCGATGGATCGCTTGGTCTGCGGCGATGTCGGTTTTGGCAAGACAGAAGTTGCTCTGAGAGCGATTTTTAAGGCGGTTACGGCGGGCAAGCAGGTGGCTTTGCTCGCGCCGACGACGATTTTGACCCAACAACACTATCACACGCTCTCGGAGCGTTTTTCCCCTTATCCGATCGAAGTTGGTTTGCTCAATCGCTTTCGCACTGAAACCGAGCGCCGGGAGATTCACAAGCGTTTGGCGACTGGGGAATTAGACGTGATTGTCGGTACTCAAGCTGTTTTGAGCAAAGCGATTAAATTTCGGGATTTGGGTTTGTTGGTGGTGGATGAAGAACAGCGGTTTGGGGTTAAGCAAAAGGAAGCGATTAAAGCTCTCAAAACAGAGGTAGATGTTCTGACTCTGACAGCAACGCCGATTCCCCGGACTTTGTATATGTCGCTGTCGGGGATTCGCGAGATGAGTTTAATTGCGACTCCGCCTCCCAGCAGGCGCCCGATTCAGACGCATTTGGCTCCCTATAACCCGGAAACGGTGCGATCGGCAATTCGTCAAGAGTTGGACAGGGGCGGTCAGGTTTTTTACGTGGTGCCGCGGATTGAGGGGATTGATGAGTTGGCGGATAAGTTGCAGGAGATGGTTCCGGGGGCGAGAATTGCCATCGCCCACGGTCAAATGGAGGCTTCGGAATTAGAATCGATCATGCTGACTTTCAGTGCGGCGGAGTTCGATATTTTGGTGTGTACGACGATTATTGAGTCGGGTTTAGATATTCCGCGAGTCAATACCATTTTAATTGAGGACGCGCAGCGGTTTGGTTTGGGTCAACTGTACCAGTTGCGGGGACGGGTGGGACGCGCGGGGATTCAAGCTCACGCTTGGCTGTTTTATCCCAAGCAGAACCAACTGTCGGATGCTGCAAGGCAGAGGTTGCGGGCAATTCAAGAGTTTGCCCAGTTGGGATCGGGCTATCAGTTGGCCGTCCGAGATATGGAAATTCGCGGTTCGGGTGATGTTTTGGGTACTGAACAGTCTGGCCAAATGGAGGCGATCGGTTTTGATTTGTATGCTGAAATGTTAGAGGAGGCTATTCGGGAAATCAAGGGTCAGGAAATTCCGAAAGTGGAGGACGCGCAAATCGACCTCACTTTGACGGCGTTTATTCCTGCCGATTACATCGCAGATTTGGATCAAAAGATGAGCGCTTACCGGTCTGTGGCTTCTGCTAATACCCCTGAAGAATTACAGCAGATTCAGGCTGATTGGTGCGATCGTTACGGGCCAATTCCTCTTCCCGCCCAGCAACTTATCCGTATTGTCGAACTCAAACAAATCGCTAAAAAAATTGGTTTTTCTCGGATAAAACCGGAGAATAAGCAGCACATTGTGTTGGAAACACCTATGGAGGAGCCTGCTTGGAATTTGCTTAAGGCTAAGTTGCCGGAACATTTGCAAGCTCGTTTTGTCTACAGCAAGGGGAAGGTTACTATTCGAGGTATGGCTGTTTTGACGGCCCAAAAGCAATTGGATAATTTGATTGATTGGCTGGGTAAAATGCAGAACGCTTTGCCGGAAGCAAATCTTTAATTTTGATATATAATCGCCCAATCTAGCGCCCTGCCGAAACCACAGAATTATACCGATAGAACCGGAAAAAATATTACTGCTGTTTTCATGATTGTTTTAGCGACAGAAAGGATTAAAATCGTGAAAAGGTTAGTGAATGTTTTTTTGGCGATCGCCCTACTGCAAGGAGTGCCTATGGCGGTTCAATCTCAAGAAATAATTGACCCGATAGACCGGGTTGTGAGTGCAGGGTTGATGAATAAAGATGCCAGTGGCAATTTTCATGCTGAGGGTCTTGTCAGTCGCGCCGATTTGGCGGTGATTTTAGTAAAAACTTTTGGTTTGGAACGGCGGAAAACAGCTCAGAAACCGGATCGGGAATTGCCGGACGTACCGAAGAGTTACTCGGCTTACAGTGCTATTCAAACTGTTTTGAAAACGGGAACAATGAGTGGATATCGCGACGGAATGTTTTTCCCAAATCAAAGGGTGACTCGCGCTGAAGCTTTGGCGATTTTTGCTCAAGCTTACGGGGTTTTTCAGTTTCCCGATGCCAGTATTTCCGAGATTTTAGCTAAGTATCCAGATGCAGGGGAAATTCCTAATTGGGCTAGAAAGTCTATTGCTACTGCACTTTATGAAGGGTTTGTTAATGTTGAACTCGGAACTAATAAGATTAATCCTTTGAAGCCGATGACTCGCTGGGATATCGCTTACGCTTTGAGCAAGTATTTGGAGCGGCAGATAAGGCCGACTTCTTTGCCTGTCCCGGACGAGCAGCCTCCCGATCGCGGCGTGGGAAGGTGATAGTGTTGACTTGTGATATTCTTTCCGGTTACACCGGAATGATGTTGACAGTTGACGGTTGACGGTTGACAGTCAACCGTCAACTCGAATTTACTATTCCGATGCTAACGGATTTGATATGAGTTAAAAAGTCGATCGCCCGCCATGCAAAATCCCGGAGATTTGGTGACTGTAAAAGCAGCCATCAAACCCCCAGGATTTAAAGTTTTCCTCTTAAACGAGGCTCAAATTATCCCCAGTGAGCTTTAACTCAATCAGCAGTAGCCAATTCGGTACTGCCACCACCGCGCTTCCGCGTCAGGGTATTGAAAAGCATCTGACCAACTGCTTTAATCAAATTGCCTTCTAACTCCATGAACATCTTCATGTTCATGCCAAAAGCTGCATTAGCTTCGTCAACAATTCGCTCTGCAGTTGCTTCGTCAATCGGCAGTTCATTCATTGCCTGACGGTAGTTAGCCTTGAATTCTTTTTCATCAGGAATATCCTGGAATTCATAGAAAGCAGTGCCTTCTCCATCGGAAAGATTCATCCCGCGCTGGGCAATTCCCTTCAGGATTTGTCCGCCAGATAAATCGCCAAGGTAGCGAGTATAAGAGTGAGCTACTAACAGTTCTGGTGCTGTCGCCGAAATCTCGTGAATTCGCTCCACATAAGCTTTAGCTGCGGCTGACGGAGCTACTTGTTCGCGCCAATTTGCACCGTAGTAGTAAAATAAATCTTGCTCTAAGCTTTGTTTGCGATTCAACTCAGAAAAGTAAATTTTTGAAACAACCGGATGCTGCTTTTGGCGTTCCATTTCCTCTTCGATTGCCGAGTAGACAAAGTAGAGGTTTCCTACTAACTTCCGGTAAGAAGTTTTTTCTACAACGCCTTTTAAAAAACACTTGACAAAACCGACGTTTTCTGCCATTGTGTGGGATTTTTTCGTTCCCTCACGCAATTTGGTCGCTAAATTGATGCTCATGCTATATTTGTCCAACCTTCTATTTTTGTGGTAGCTGATGGATGCGCCAAAAATCTAAAATTTACCTAAGTGTTTACCTTAGATCGATTTGATGAGAGATTGTATTAATTTTTATAACAAAACCTAGAAACATCAAACGGCCCTGATGCCCGATCGCCCGAAAGGGCAGAAGGCATCAGGACCACAAAAGTTTAGTCATTAGTCGTCAGTGGTTAGCTAACAGCTAATAGCTGAGGACTAATGGCTAATTTAGATGTCCAAGTCAAGGAGGTTGAGTTTCGGGCCGTAGGTTTCGATGAATTCCCGGCGGGGGGCGACACGATCGCCCATTAAGATCGTAAAGATGCGATCGGCTTCAGCAGCATCTTCAATTTCCACCCGTTTCAGCGTCCGAGTTTCTGGGTTCATCGTTGTATCCCACAACTGTGTCGGCATCATTTCACCCAAACCTTTGAACCGCTGAATGGTGTAGTTAGCATTCGCCGGAAATTCATTGCGGATGAGATTGTTCATTTCGCGATCGCTGTAACAGTAGTAATGATTGCGTCCGCGTTCCACTTTATAGAGAGGAGGACAAGCAATATAGATGTAACCTTGTTCTACAAGTGCGCGCTGGTAGCGGTAGAAGAAAGTCAGCAACAGGGTGCGGATGTGCGCGCCATCTACGTCAGCGTCAGTCATAATTACGATGTGGTGATACCGCAATTGCCCCGGATCGAATTCTTCGCCTTTGATACCCAAACCCAGGGCTGTAATTAACGACTGAATTTCGTTATTTTTATAGATTTTGGCATCGTCTGTTTTCTCAATGTTGAGAATTTTACCGCGCAAAGGCAGGATTGCTTGGAATTGGCGATCGCGCCCTTGTTTTGCAGATCCGCCTGCCGAATCGCCTTCCACCAGGTATATCTCAGACAGGGCGGGGTCTCTGGAACTACAGTCCGCTAATTTTCCAGGCAAAGGAGACGATTCTAAAACGGATTTTCGGCGCACTAAATCGCGGGCACGGCGGGCGGCTTCAGCGGCTTTAAATGCCTGAATTGCTTTTTCCAAAATAGCGTCCGCTACTTGGGGGCGAAACTCCAAATATTCTGTCAATACTTCGCCTACCAAAGAATCGACAATTCCCCGAACTTCTGTATTTCCTAGCTTAGTTTTAGTTTGACCTTCAAATTCCGGGTCTGGGACTTTGACCGAAATCACTGCTGTCAAACCTTCGCGAACGTTTTCGCCGGCGAGGTTGGGCTCGTTTTCTTTGATTTTGTTGCGCTTGCGGGCGAACGAATTCATCGTCCGCGTCAAAACAGCCTTCAAACCTTCTAAGTGCGTGCCTCCGTCGATCGTCCGAATGTTGTTAGCAAAACCGAGAACGTTGTCGCTAAAAGCATCGACGCACCACTGCAAAGCCACTTCTATCTGCACGTTGTTGCGTTCTCCTTGCACGTAGATCACTTCTTCGTGCAGAGGCTGCTTTTCGCGGTTCATGTAGGCGATATATTCCTTGATTCCGCCCTCGTAACAGTAGGTTTCGACGCGCGGTTCGCTACTTTTGAGCAGTTCCAAACGGTGATCGCTAAACGTAATTCTCACGCCCGCATTCAAGTAACCCAATTCTCGCAAGCGCCCGGCGAGTGTAGTGTAATCAAATTCAATGCCAGTGCTAAATATTTGAGTATCTGGCAAGAAAGAAACTGAAGTGCCGGTGCGAGTGCCTTTGTGGGGCTTGACATTAAGTTCCGTAACTGGATTGCCTCTTTCGTAGCGCTGTAAATGTTCTTTTTGGTCGCGCCAAACTGTCACTTCTACCCACTCGGACAGCGCGTTAACAACAGAAATACCTACACCGTGCAATCCTCCAGAAACCTTGTAGCCACCACCGCCAAATTTACCGCCGGCGTGAAGTACAGTCATTACTGTTTCTATTCCTGATTTGCCAGTCTTGGCAACGATGCCGGTCGGAATACCCCGGCCGTCGTCTGTCACGGTAACGGAACCGTCGGCGTTGATGTCAATCTCGATGTGAGTGCAGTGGCCAGCCAGCGCCTCATCTATGGAATTGTCCACAACCTCGTAAACTAGATGGTGGAGTCCTCGCGGGCCGGTGGTACCGATGTACATCCCCGGTCGTTTGCGGACTGCTTCGAGACCTTCGAGAACTTGAATCTGGTCGGCGCTGTAGCTGCTGGTCATACAAAAATAGCTCCAATAATGAGGCCTCAAGCCCCGAAAGCTTCTAAAATGATAAAACTTCTAAAATTATAGCACAAAACCGTTAAAGGCGATGCTAGGGCTTTCTGAAGGGAAATTTATCGGGGGGACGGAGGGGAATTGTTTTGAGATTACTCAAAGGCTCCAGGGGCAGATCGCGGTGAATCAGTGGATGGAGAGAGGCGAAAGCCTGGATACGAGAAGATTTGAGAGTTTTTATAGGGAAATTTGCGACAGCTTATGCCTAGATTAATTACGATTTGCGGGGCGACGGCGACGGGGAAGTCTGGAGTGGCTTTGGCTTTGGCGGGGCGACTGCAATCCTCGATCCTGAGTGCGGACTCCCGTCAAGTCTACCGCGAATTTGACATCGGAACCGCAAAACCGACGGCGGTCGATCGCACTTGTGTACCGCATCACTTAATTGACATCTGCGATCCGACAGCAACTCTGACACTAGCAGATTACCAACAGCAAGCTCAAAAACTAATGGCTGATGTCGATTTTCCCCTGTCTCCCCCCCTGTTGTTGGTGGGAGGGACGGGCTTATATATTAAATCTATCGTGCGCGGTTTGAAAATTCCGAGAGTAGCGCCGATGCCCGAATTGCGATCGCAACTTGCAGAACTCGGACAATCTCAATGTTACGCGATGTTGCAGCAGGTCGATCGGTCTGCCGCTGAGAAAATTCACCTCAATGATCCAGTAAGAACTTTAAGAGCACTGGAAGTATTTTATGTCACCGGTCGCCCTATTTCCGAACAGCAGGGCGAAAATCCTCCCAATTATCCTATTTTACAAATTGGGTTGGATTGCGCGATCGATGTTTTGGTCGATCGGATCGAACAGCGCACAGAACAAATGCTAGAACGCGGTTGGATTGCCGAAGTAGAATATTTGTGTAAAAAATACGGCTGCGACTTGCCACTGTTGAACACGCTGGGCTATCAGGAAATGAAACAATATTTGGCGGGGGACATTAAGCTTGAAGAAGCTAAAGAATTAACAATTTTGCACACGAGGCAATTTGCCAAGAGACAGCGGACTTGGTTTCGAGCTTATCCTGAAATTGAATGGTTTGATGTTAGCACGCCAGATTTATTGGAGCGAGTTTGGCAGAGAGTGCAGGAGTTTGTCAATTGATTTTTATCGAGATTAAAGATTTTATTAACCGCAGATGAACGCTAATTAACGCTGATGTAATTTAAATTGATTTGCTAGTTTTTCAACTACAGCAATTCTGATTTTTGCGTTAACTTTGAGTCGGTAAGATTTCTCTAATTCTTTGCCGAAATAAACGCACAGCCGCCCGCTGTCCGATTGTTCTGCTTTGTTCGATGAGACCTGGAATTTCGGCAACGGGTAAAAAGGGAAAAGCTAAACTGCGATCGCACATTTTATATTTTCCATCTACAAGTTGATAAACTTGCAGAGATTCCCGCCGATACCTCCAAAGTTCGGGAACACCAAGAGCAGCATAAATTGTAAACTTATTGATAGAAGAATTTGTGTAATCTGACTCTATTGCTAAATCCGGCGGCGGGTCATTTGGCAAATTGATATTTCTGCCTCTAACTAAAGATTCATTTTGAATGTAGAAACAGGAATCAGGTTCTACAGCACGAGTTAAATCTTCTCGTTCAAGAGTCAGCGAACCAAGACTCCTAAGTTCAATTTCCAGTTCATCTACAATGACTTCAACAAAGCTTTCTATCAGTCGTTTGGGTTCTTCGTGTTCTTCCAGCGGCATCCTGATTTCTAATACTCCTTCATCGTAAGCAATTCTCCAAGCTCTATCGTCCCCAACATCTACCAGCAATGCTTTAAAAGTTGACCAACTGACACCTTTTAAAATAACTCGGTTTTCTGGGGTATTTTGCTGCTCGATGGGAGTTGATGTTGTTGTTACCATTTAACAAGTCCTTGGTAGCTTCATCTATTTTTATTATAGAGGATAATAGGAGGTTTTTTTTCTCGTTCCCAGGCAGAGCCTGGGAATGCCTAAATCCGATGCTCTGCCTTGCGGTAATAGGGAGGCAGAGCCTCCGGATCTGCTTTCCTAGGCAGAGCCTAGAAACGAGGGGAAATCCGTCAATTAACTGTACAAACTAGCTACATATTCGCCGTAACCGTTATAGGGCAAAGTCGGGCGAGTTTCCCACGACCAACTGTTACCGGGGCCGACTATCCGTTCGCTGGCCTGCGACCATCTCGGGTGCGGTTTGTCCGGTTCGACATTTGCTTCAAAGGCGTATTCGTTGGGACCGATTGTATTCCAAAAAGTGGCGGGCTGTTTTTCGACAAATTCAATTTTGACGATCGACTTTGCGCCCTTAAAACCGTATTTCCAAGGAATTACTTGCCGCAGCGGCGCACCATTTTGTTTTGGTAGTCTTCGGCCATACAAGCCTGTGGCAAAAAATGCTAAATCATTAGCCATTTCTTCAATTCGCAGACCTTCGGTATAAGGCCAAGGATAAAATTGCGACATCAAACCGGGGCCTGGAGTAATTTTTGGATCGTAAAATGAGGTAAAGCGAACGAATTTAGCCTTCGATTGCGGTTCGACATCTGCCATCAGTAATTTCATGGGAAATCCGACCCAAGGAACTACCATTGCCCACGCTTCTACACAGCGAAATCGATAAACTCGTTCTTCGATGGGAAATTTTTTGTAGAGGTCGTCAATATCATAAGTGCGGGGATTTTTTACTAAACCGCCTACTTCTACTTTCCAGTTTTCTGTTGGCAAAGCTTGAGCGGCTTGCCAAATAGATTTTGTGCCGCCGTATTCGTAAAAATTGTTGTATTTTGTAGCTAAGGCTTCGTCGGTAATCGCTCGATCGACTTTTGCAAAGGCGGGATTCCGGCTCAATTCCGAATATGCTTGGGTTGAGCTTTGCTCCAGAGCAGTTTTTGAGCTAGCATTGCTTTGACAGCCGGCCAGCGGCAGCAGCGAAGCAGTCACGCCGGCGCCAATTAAATTTGTCATGAAGCGGCGGCGGTTGAGAAATGCTGTTTCTGGGGTAATTTGGGGTTCGAGAATTTCCCAAGGTTTGGGAACGCGAATTAACGGCATAAGTAATAGTTAAAAGTTAGTAGTTAGTTTGGCAAAAGTTGCCTAATTTTTAATCTGTTAGTCGATTTGAGATTTGAGATTTGAGGTTTGAGATTGACTCCATAGAACAAACAAGTGCGGATATTTGGCAATGCCTCGCGATTGCTTTGGCAATGCTTGCGATCGCACTGAAAGTATTCGCAATGACAGTATAACGTAATTCGGTAACAGCAAATCCAGCCGAGCGACCGCTCGCGCGAGCACTCGATCGACCTATTAAACCTCGCTCGCAGGAAAGTCAGCAATTATTTACGCGCGATCGACCAAAGCCATTGTGGCGAAAATCTGGGAAACAATTATGATCAAGCAAAGATTCCAATTATTTAATTTGTCCACAGGAAGCGGCACGCACCGCCCCGCTTTCCTCCCCCACCAGCAATAATGTCGGACGGGGGTCTCCAGCGGAAAGACAAATGAGTTACTGCACCAATCCCCATTGCCAGAATCCCCAAAATCTCGATCGCGCGACAGTCTGCAAAAGTTGCGAGTCGAACTTGCTCCTAAAAGGCCGCTACCGAGTCTTTCACACCCTCGGTCAAAGTCTCACTTGCCGCACCTTCTTAGCAGTAGATGAAGACCAACCTTCGCAACCCCGCTGCGTTATTCAACAGTTCTGCGGCCCCGCAGCAGCCGCAGACGGTGGCACACAGCCAAACCGGATATTTCGCGGCTCAGCCTCAGTTCTCGACGAGTTGGGCAAACATCCGCAAATACCGAAACTGCTGGCATCTTTTGAACTCGAAGGCTGCCAGTATTTAGTGCAAGAATACATCGAAGGCCGCAATTTAGCCGATCGGCTTTCAGAAAAAGGTGTTGTTAAAGAAATTCAAATTTGGTATCTGCTGGGCGAATTGTTGCCAGTCCTGCAATTTGTTCACGAACATCAACTGATTCACGGAGATATCAAACCGTCCAATATTATTCACCGGAAAACTCCCCAAGCATCCCCAGCTTTGGCAGGGAAAGAGGATTTACATTCCGTGTCCCAAGAAAGTGCCTCTGGGCTAGTTTTAGTCGATTTCGGCGCGGCTATTCCGGCAAATAGCGGGCCGCTGAAAACAGAAACGGTCACAGGTTCTGCTGAATACGCGGCCCCGGAACAAATTAAAGGCCAAGCAATTAAAAGCAGCGACATCTACAGTTTGGGCGTTACTTGCATTCACTTGTTAACGGGAATGTCGCCGTTTGATTTGTTTGACATTAAAGCCGAAAGTTGGACTTGGAGAGATTATTTGAAAGTACCAGTGTCGGCGCGACTCGGCCGCATTCTGGATAAAATGGTGCAGCGAGAACCATCAAAACGCTATCGCTCAACCGAGGCAATTCTCACAGACATGAAATACGGCCCGGCACCGGTAGACGTGATTCTCAGCAAACCCAAGTGGAGTTTAGCCATGTGGGGAGCAAGTGCGGTTGCCCTGCTGTCCGTAGTGCTGGGTGTTCGCTTCCCATCTCCTGCACCGCAGGCTTTCACTTCTTCTGAGCCTGTTTCTAGCATTCCCGAAATTCGGTTCAATCCGCCCCCGATGCAGGATTTCAACGGTGAGGCATCGCAATCCCGGCCCGCAGTGCGGACTCTGGTGGATCAAGACAAAAACCCGGTTTGGGCGGTAGCAGTCGCTCCCAACGGTCGCGTGATTCTCAGCGGGAACAACGACGGCACAATTCACCTGCTGCACAAGCGTCACGGCAAGCTGCTCAAGGTTTTAGCAGGACATTTGGGACCGGTGTGGTCGGTGGCTGTCAGTCCCGACGGCAGGACGATCGCCAGTGGTGGCGTTGACGGTACGATTAAATTGTGGAATTTCTATTCTGGCAGGTTAATTCAGACTTTGGACGGACACCAAGACGGCGTGTTCTCGGTGGTTTTCAGTCCCGACAGCCAAACCTTAGCCAGTGTCGGTAAGGACAAAACTTTGAAGCTGTGGCAAGTCGAAGGCGGGGCCGAGTTGGAAACTCTCAAGCGGGTTTTTGATGAGGTGCAGTCGGTGGCTTTCAGTCCCGATCGAGAAACTTTGGCGATCGGCAGCAGCGACGGTAAGATCGGCCTGTGGAACTGGCAGACTGGGGAATTGAAAGAAACTCTGTGGGGTCATTCCGAGGGGGTTTGGTCTCTGGCCATCAGCCCCGACGGTCAAACTCTAGCCAGCGGTAGTTGGGACAACACGGTGAAGTTGTGGGATATCAGCGCAAATAATCAGTTCCGGCAGTCCAACGGTTCTCTGCTACGGACTTTGATCGGCCATTCCGACAAGGTTAAGTCCTTGGCTTTCAGTCCCGACGGAGACAAGCTGGCCAGCGCCGATTTGAGCGGGACTATCAAGCTGTGGCGGATGGGTTCCGGCGAAATCGCGGGCACGCTGAAAGGTCATTCTACCTGGGTGGAATTGGCTTTTAATCCTCAAGACAAAACTCTGATCAGCGGCAGTTTTGACGATACGATTAAGGTGTGGCGGCTGTCTCCTTGATTTTTGCGATCGCCCGGAGTTAGATATACACTTTTAAGAAAGGACAGTCTCAACAAACTCTGATTGGGTGGTGGGGCTGTCTTTTTCTTAGGTTATATCATTTCCGGTTACACCGCAATGATGTTCAGTGTTGACGGTTGACGGTTGACGGTTGACGGTGAACAGTGAACTCGAATTTACTATTCCGATGCTAACGGATTTGATATCAACCTTCATATATAACCTTTCTCAGTTAGAAATAAAAAATAATATCATGTGCGGTAAATTACCATTATAAAATTCGTTTGTAGTAATGACTTTAGTCTTTATTAGCTAAAAGCTTTAACAAAGGACTCTTCTTCCTCACTACAAACTTATGATGCTTATATCGTCCGACATGATATAATCACTGACTAATAACTAATGATATCAATTCCGGTTGTATCGGAATGATTAAACCACAGAGGGCACAGAGGACACAGAGAAAGAGAAGAGAGAGATAATAATTCCGATGTCAACGGATTTGATATGACTAATGACTAATAACTAATAACTAATAACTAATGACTAAAACCAAATTCCCGATCGCCCTTCCGCTTTCCTGCATTTCGTGGGCGGCGACAATCTCATCTAAAGCAAACCGCCCAGCAATAACGTGGCGCAAAACTCCAGCTTTCAAACAAGTTGTAATATCTTCTGCAGCTTGTTGATGCGCTGCTTTGTCCATCATATAAACTAGCACGTAATGTACGGTAAGATTTTTGTAAATTAAGGAGTACACTGGAATTTGAGGCGCTACATCCGAATCCGAAGCATAGGTGGCGAGGGTGCCGTTGCGTTTGAGCGCTTTTAAATTAGTTTCCAAGTTGCTAGCAAAGTCAACTTCAATTGCGCGATCGACTCCTTCCCCTTTCGTAATTTCTTTGAGGCGCGCCGCCACATCTTCGGCTTTGTAATTGATAATATAATTAGCTCCTGCAGCTTTGGCAATTTCTACTTTTTCCGCAGAACTTACAGTCGCAATTACAGTTGCTCCGCCCCATTTTGCTAATTGAATTGCATAATTTCCAACAGCACCCGCGCCGCCCGTAACTAATATTGTTTTCCCCGTAACAGCACCATCTTTAAAAACGCAATTGTGAGCTGTCATTGCGGGTACTCCCAAACAAGCACCTTCTACAAATTCTGTATTATCTGGCAGAAAAACCGCTTGTTCGCTGGGTACAACCACATATTCCGCCGCCGTACCCAATCGCCGGGGCAATGTAGCTTCATAAATCCAAACACGTTCGCCAATTCGTGACGGCGGCACGCTTTCTCCTACTGATTCAATTATTCCTGCACCGTCGTTGTGGGGAATGACTCGCTGGTGTCGCATTGTGAGTCCGCCCCAACCGCTGCGCTGCTTGACATCGGAGGGGTTAATGCCGGATGTGTGTACTTTAATCAGCACTTCACCTGCACCCAATTCGGGAACATCCATTTCGCCAATTTTGAGTACATCTTTGGCGTTGCCGATTTGTTCGTAGTAAGCAGCTTTCACAGTTGTTTGCTCCTGATGTTTTTAATCTTCCTAAACCCGCCCCGCGTTACTTTAGGCAGTCCCGCCGTTAACGCGGATATTTTGTCCGGTAATCCACCGGGCTTGGTCGCTGCACAAAAAAGCCGTCACATCGGCAATATCTTCAACTTTTCCGAGTCTTCCCAAAGCAGCCATTTGAGTAAATCTTTGTATTTGTTCGGGGGTTTTGCCGACTGTAAAGAGTTCTGTATCCGTTGGACCCGGAGAAATCACATTAACTGTAATTTGGCGATCGCCCAATTCCTTAGCCAGCGATCGAGTTAGCTGTTCCACCGCGCCTTTTGTCGCCACGTAAGCCCCGTAAGTTGGCAGTAGCATCGCCGTTGTCGAACTGGAAAAATTGACAATTCTTCCTCCGTCTGCCATCCGTTTAGCAGCTTCTTGACAAGCAAAAAACGTGCCTTTGACGTTAATTGCAAAAAGATTATCAAACTCTGCTTCCGTAACTTCCGCTACAGGTTTGTAAAGAATTACTCCTGCATTATTGACTAAAATATCGATTTGTGAATATGTTTCCAGAGTGCGATCGAACAAATCGCGAATTTCTGCGGTTTTGCTGACATCGGCTTGCACGGCTAATGCTTTGCCGCTTGCTGCTTCAATCGCTGACACAACCTCTTTAGCCTGTTCTACGCCTCTGGCGTAGTTGACGACCACTGATGCGCCTTCTTGGGATAATCGGAGGGCGATCGCGCGTCCAATTCCCCGCGATGCACCAGTCACAATTGCCACTTTTCCTGCTAGTGATGCCATGAGATTTCCTCTGCAATTAGTGTTGATGCTAGTTCAAAATAATCATACTATTTTTTCGCCATTCCGGTACACAAACAAATTTAAAATCTCACACATTTAGAATATCACTCGAAATGGCGGTTGCTAACTAACAGTTGTGGTAAAGTAGTATCGGCTGTTAAAGTAAAATCTATGACCGTAAATTCCGAGTTAGCAGAGCAGTATTTGTCAACGGGCGAGACCCTCCAGAAATCAGGAAAACTTGAGGAGGCGATCGCTCAATATCAAAAATTACTAGCCATTCAGCCGGATAGTGCGATCGCACTCAACAAGGTAGCTGAAATCTATTATACCCAACAGAAATATGTAGAGGCGATCGCCTCTTGTTACCAAGCACTTCGCCAGCAACCCAATTTCGCCCCCGCCTACAAAACTCTAGGCAATATCCTGCAAGCCCAAGGTAAAATAGACGCGGCGATTCGCGCCTACTCCAAGGCGATCGAATTTGATCCTAATTTTGTCGAAGCCTATGTTAACTTGGGCAGTATGTTTTACAAACAAGGCCAGCTCGATGACGCCATAACTTACTATCAAAAATCTATTGTTATTCAACCAGATTTAGCCGTCGCTTATTGGAATTTAGGCAAAAGTTTGGAAGAGCAAGGTCGAATCAATGAAGGTTTATTTTATCAAAAAAAAGCTCTAAATTTACAGCCGGAGTTAGAAGGTAGAAGCAATTCAGTAAAAAATCACACTTACTGAAGAGGAATGTTATAGTCAAAATAATTCAATCATTAACGATGCAAGCTGGATCAACATGGAAATTAGCCAGAACCCGCTCGAATTCCTAACGGCTAAAGTACAAGAAACTGTTGCCGATACCCAAAACTTAGCCAACGAAATCGCTGCTAAAGTTGAGGAAAATGCAACTGTATTAACGGCGTGGGTACAATCAGCGCCAAGTTCAATGGTTAGTGCTGGGGCGATCGCCACTCAAGAAGCTTTTAAAATAGCACACAACATCGGTTTTGAGAACCTGCCAATAAATCTGCAATCGAAATTTGCGAGGGCTGGAATGCGTGACGGCATCCGAAATGTGCAAGAAGCAGCAAAAGTATTTGAATCAATACCCGCCCAAATTCGTGCCCAAGGCCCAGAAGCAATTCGCAACTTCTGTCAAGATAAAGATTGGAGTCACATCCAAGCGCACGTCAATGGAGGCGGAAGCGAAGCTGCTAACGGGATTTTTGAACATTTTCGGGTGAATCGTGCTCGCGGTGGTGCAAACATGACTGCCGCAGAATTAGCAGTCGCTAAGCAAGTTTTAGCAGATGCAGCGTTTAAAGCAGCAGTTGCGGAAATCGTTGGGGCTGCAATGAAAGGGGCGATCGCCGCAGCAGTAATTGAGTTAATATTTTCTATCTTAGAAAACTCGCTATTGTGCGTTGAAGGTAAAATTACGCAGTCAGAGTTAGTCGAACAAGTTGCCAGCGCCACCGCCAAAGCGGGCATTGCGGGCGGTGTTATTACTGGCATTCTCTTAACACTGTGTATGATATTTCCCCCCATTGCTGCGCTTTTAGGTGCTGCTGCGATGCCCTTGGCGGTTGCAGGTATTGGTTTTATGGGAATTCGCGCCTGGGAAATCTTTTGTCACGGCGATCGACTATTTGGTATTACTCAACAAACACAAAAATTTCTGGGGATGACTGAAGCGACAACATAAGTAAAACTCTCACTCTAATTAGATACCAGGCTTCTTGAAGAAGTCTGGTATCTGGGTATTCTAAATGATTGGGAAACATAAATAGTATGGATTCAGTAGAAAAAACTCAAGATCAGCAGCATCCGCAATACAAGCGCGATCGACTCAGTGTCGATACTTTATTAGCAGGAGAAGCAACGGACTACAATTTATCGGAATTAGCAAGATTAATAATCCGCTACCGAGGCTTTCCCGGTGCTAGAGATATTCAATCAGACTTAAAAAAAGTCTTGCAAAAATGGAATCATACCGAAGACAGTCTTTACGAACAAACCCGTAAAATTCACGCCACAGGTGAAGTTTACAGGAAACAAAAAAGCGATCAAGAAGATTGGGTCTAATCTCAAATCTGCAACTTCCAGGAAGAGCCTGGAAGTTGCAGTTAACAGTCAACAGTCAACAGTCAACAGTTAACACTGAACTGTTAACTATTTTCAAACCATCTCTGGCGAAACTTGCATTGCCGGCTGCGGCTGGAACTGGAACAGCGAATAAACCACATTGCGACGGATATCCGTCATCATGTCCAAAAACAGCTCGTAACCTTCAGTTTTGTACTCGATCAGCGGGTCTTTCTGACCGTAACCGCGCAGCCCTACAGACTCGCGCAAAGCATCCATTTGCTGCAAGTGTTCCCGCCACAAAGTATCAATTTGCTGCAAAATAAAGAACCGTTCTGCATCTCGCATTAATTCAGCTCGGATTGCATTAACTTCCGCTTCTTTCATGTCGTAAGCGTTGCGGACTTGTTCGTGCAGGAATGTTTTAATTTCCTCAACGGACAAATCTTCTAGCTGATCCGGTGTCATGTCAGCCAGCAGATAAACAAATTCCTTCACCTTGCTCACAAGTTTGTCGATTTCCCATTCTTCCGAAGGTAAATCGGGATTGATGTATGCTCCCACGATGTCGTCCATCGTCTGTTCGGCATATCTAATTACCTGTTCTTTGGAGTCCAAACCTTCCAATACTCGGCGGCGTTCCGCATAGATTGCTCGACGCTGATTGTTCATCACTTCGTCGTATTCAAATACCTGCTTCCGGATATCGTAATAGTAGGTTTCGACTTTTTTCTGAGCGCCTTCGAGGGAACGAGTCAGCATTCCAGATTCGATCGGCATATCTTCCTCAACACCGAAAGCCTTCATCAAACCGGCCACCCGTTCGCCGCCGAAAATCCTGAGCAAATTGTCTTCCAAACTCAAGAAAAACCGCGTCGAACCAGGGTCTCCTTGCCGTCCCGCCCGGCCGCGCAACTGATTGTCGATCCGGCGCGATTCGTGACGTTCCGTACCGATGACGTGCAAGCCTCCCAACTGCACGACTTCATCGTGTTCGGTGCTGGTAAAAGCATCGTACTCCCTGCGAGTTAAATTGTAAGCTTCCCGCAATTTTTGAATTACCGGGTCTTTTGTCGGCGCTTTTTCCGAAGCTATAGCCACGATATCATCGGCTTGCAATTCCGAGAGCGATCGCTCGCCGTACTCTTTCACTGCCAATTCCACCGCCGCTTTGAGCATTTGCTCGGCCTCTTTCGATAGCTGCGTCGGGAAAATCTGCGCCGAAGCTTTCCAAGACTTTACCTTTTTCGCAGTCGGAGCAAAACCTTGAGGTGCGGGACGGCCACTAATACCAGGCACTTGCACCACCGAAAACCCCTCGTCATCCTCTGGTTGCACGATCCGGGGCATAAAATACTCCCGCAACTTGAGGCGCGCCATGTACTCAGAATTACCGCCCAAAATAATATCTGTACCGCGTCCCGCCATGTTTGTGGCGATCGTCACAGCGCCTTTGCGTCCGGCTTGAGCGATAATTTCTGATTCCCGCTCCACATTTTCCGGTTTAGCATTAAGCAAATTGTGAGGAATTTTCCTCTCCTGCAGCAGCCGCGACAGCAACTCCGACTTTTCCACACTCGTAGTGCCCACCAGCACCGGCCGACCGATCTCGTGCATTTCCGCGCATTCTTGGGAGATGGCATTCCACTTCCCAGCCTCCGCCTTGTAAACCATATCCGAAAGGTCAGTACGGCTGGTAATCCGGTTAGTGGGAATCAGCGTCACTTCCAGATTGTAAATCTTCTCAAACTCCGTCTCTTCAGTCTTTGCCGTCCCAGTCATCCCCGACAGCTTCGGATAAAGCAAAAAGAAATTCTGATAAGTAATCGTCGCCAGCGTCTGAGTTTCCGGCTGAATTTCCGCCCGTTCCTTCGCTTCGATCGCCTGGTGCAAACCGTCACTCCAGCGCCGTCCCGGCATCACCCGGCCGGTAAACTCATCGACAATCACGACTTCGCGATCGGGAGTGACGATGTAGTTAATATCCTTAATAAACAATTCCTTCGCCTTAATCGCATTAAAAATGTAATGCGCCCAAGGGTCAGCCGGGTCGTACAAATCCGTAACACCCAACAACCGCTCAGCTTCACCAAAGCCTTCATCGGTTAATAGCACATTCCGAGCCTTTTCGTCAACCTCGTAATGTTCTTCATTTTCCTTTCTCAGAGCAGCAGCTACCTCAGCCGCCCGTATATACTTCTCACTGGGGCGTTCCACCTGACCGGAAATAATCAAAGGCGTCCGTGCTTCATCAATCAGCACCGAGTCAACCTCGTCAATCACGCAGAAATTAAAAGGACGCTGCACTACATCTTCCATGACAGTAGCCATGTTGTCGCGCAAATAATCAAAGCCGACTTCGCTGTTAGTGGCGTAGGTAATATCGCAGCTATAATTTTTCTTTCGTTCCACCTGATCCATGCCCTGCTGAATCAGTCCCACAGTCAATCCCAGGAAGCGGTGTACTTGTCCCATCCATTCCGCGTCCCGTCTGGCGAGATAATCGTTGACGGTAATGATGTGTACGCCTTTACCGTTGAGGGCGTTGAGGTAAGCCGGCAACGTGGCAACGAGAGTTTTGCCTTCACCGGTTTTCATTTCGGCAATTTGGCCTTTGTGCAGGATAATGCCCCCGAGGAGTTGGACATCAAAGTGGCGCATTCCTAAAACCCGTTGTCCCGCTTCCCGCACCACTGCAAAAGCCTCCGGCAAGATTTCGTCTAGGATCTCTTTCTCCTCGTTGAGAGATTTAGCTTTTGCCAGACGTTCTTGAAACTCCGCCGTTTTCCCTCTGAGGCCGTCGTCTGAGAGTGCGCGGATGTCTTCTTCCAAAATATTGATATCAGCTACCCAAGGCTGAAATTTTCTCAGTTTGCGCGCGTTGGGATCGCCTAGCAGATTTTTAAACATGGCAGGAGAGGCAGATTTTTAATAATTTAGCTATTAGCTTTCAGGGTTACGGGCTGTAGTGTTAGCCACAACATATACCCTCCCCGATTGTAGCAACCATTGACCCTCCTGGGCCGTCGCTGGGGGCGATCGACCGATTTTGGATTTTCGATTTTGGATTTTCGATTGAATATTCGATCGATTTTGGATTTTGGATTTTGGATTTTCGATTGAATAGTTGACCTCTGTTCCCGGTTATTAAGGGGATGGCGGGCCCTAATCGTCAAACAGCAGACCGATCGCATTTTTGGTGAAAAGTCCGGAAGTGCGATCGGGTTTTACTCGCCCAAAAGCTACATACTTCTAAAAACCCACGGGCGATCGATTCCCCTCACCCGCCACCAAATCCCACAACACATCAATACCTAAACCGACATATTCTGTATCCTGATGGCGATCGATCCATTGGATGACAGCAGGCAAAACGTCACTAGATTTGAGACCCAACTTACCCAAGGCTCCTACTGCCAAGCTACGCACTAAGTTATCCCCATCTTCGAGACGTTGCAGCAGAGCATTGATGACAGTTTCTGAAGCATTTCCCAACTTGCCCAAGGCAGAGACTGCCAAGCTACGCACTAAGTTATCCCCATCTTCGAGACGTTGCAGCAGAGCATTGATGACGGTTTCTGAAGCATTTCCCAAGTTACCCAATGCCTCTGCTGCCAAGGCACGCACTAAGTCCTCCCCATCTTTGAGACCTAGTAGCAGAGCATTGATGACGGCTTCTGAAGCATTTCCCAAGTTACCCAATGCCTCTGCTGCCAAGGCACGCACTAAGTTATCCTCATCTTTGAGATCTAGTAGCAGAGTATTGATGACGGCTTCTGAAGCATTTCCCAACTTGCCCAAAGCCTCTGCTGCCGACCTACGCACTGAGTTATCCTCATCTTCGAGACCTAACAGCAAGCCACTGATGACGGCTTCTGAAGCATTTCCCAAGCTGCCCAAGACAGATGCTGCCGAGCTACGCACTGAGTTATCGGCATCTTTGAGACCTGGTAGCAGAGCATTGATGACAGTTTCTGAAGTATTTCCCAAGCTGCCCAAGGCAGATGCTGCATCAAGACGCACCCACTTATCCCCATCTTTGAGACATAACAGCAGGGCGTTAATGACCCTTTCTGAAGCATTTCCCAACCCGCCCAAGGCTTGTGCTGCCTCACGACGCACTGATTTGTCCCCATCTTCGAGGCGTAGTAGCATGACACTGATGACAGCTTCTTTTTCCCCTAAAGCTGCTTGATATTTCCACAAGCGATTTTCATCCACGCCCCTTGCTTTCAAAAGTTGCAAAGTTTGCGCCTCAAACTCAGTCTCATTCATACTGCAAAGGATTTGAAAAACCTGAGAGCGAACTCTGCGACCAACCTGCTCCTCATCCCTTACCTCCAATTCAACCAACTTCTCCAAAATCCTTACAGTTAGACTAGAATCGGCTGCCTTTAACTCTTTAATATTTTCAGCAAGGCAACTGCCTGCAAAAAATAAATCGCGGTGCAACCATTGCTCATGCTCGCTATTCGCCGTCAAAATTGCTTGCATCGCTTTAGCCACTTTCTTCGGTTTTTGTTGAGCAATTAACAACAGCAATACTTCCCGCCAGTGGGGGTCATGCAAATGCTCTCGAATATGATTGAGAACAATCTCAAAATCATCCTCATCATCTGCCTGATAGCCGATTTCCTGAGCGCACAAATATTCTTGAAAAGTCTTGTGTACAAAAGCGTACAAATCTTGTCCTTGTTCGTTGAGCAATCCCGTCCGCTGTTGAAGAAAATCAACACATCGTTTAGCTTCCTCTTTTGCCTGGAACCGTTCAACCTGTTTTTTGGTTTTAATATTCTGAGTTAACTGCTCTAACAAATCATCCTTAGCAATCAGAGTCCCGCCTTCCTTAGCAATCAGAGTCCCGCCTTCAGGATTATCCGTACTACCCTGAGTGTGAATCCAATAGGCGAGAATTTCCATCAACCGCCGTAAATCATCTACATCTAAACATTTGAATCCCGACTGCTCAGTCAGGTTTTTGTTAGCATCCCAACACTTTAACAGCGTCTCCACAGCTTTTTCATAAAGCTTGTGGCGTGCCCTCGGCAGTACCGCTTGATAGCGGTGAATCAAAGCAATGATTGTCAGCAATAGCGGATTTCTCGCCAACAATTTAATTCGATCGTTTTCATCCAGAGCTTTTTTAATGCTATCTTTGCGACGTTGAGCTTCCGCCGCATCGGGAACGCGGCTGTCGTACCAGCGATTAATAAACTCATCAACCTTAGCATCATCAAACAGTTGTAACTGATAGTGTTCAAACTCCGAAGTATTAAAAAAATCGCGTTTGTAACCAGCAGGGCGAGAAGTAATAATTGCCACATTTTGATGATACTGCCCCAAAAAACTCTCAATGTGCTGCACCACCTCATAGCGCTTGGATTCTTCCACAACCTCATCCAATCCATCCAACAAAATCATCGCCCTACCGTCTGCCAGCCAATACTCAAAAAAGCCTTCTGGTAGCGGTTTCACGGACATAGTTTTCTCAGCAAACTGGCGGGCATAGTCGAGGAGATTGATATCTAAAAGCCTAGCAAAATCCCGAATTTTAATCAAAATTGGCAAGCAATCCATCTCAGCATCCCAGCCGAGTTTTTCTGGATTATTCTGAGCCAACATCACCGCAAAAAAGCTCAATAAAGTTGTTTTGCCAGAACCAGGAGCGCCCAGCAACACAAATTTATTTGATTGATTTTGATTATTCAATAATTGTGATGCTAAAAACTTTCTTCCTGAGTGGCTTTCTAGCTGCAATACTTGCCAACTTTCGCCTTCTTCTAAGTCTAGGACATCCAATTTAACATAAATATTTACCTCTTCCAAGACATCGGGCATCACAAAAATCTGAGCCAATTTTTCCGACTTTTCGATTTCCTGACCTTCGACTGCAATGCCTGCAAACTTAACATCATCAAACCAGTTAGCCAGTTGCTTCAAATAGTCGGTTTTGGCAAGTTTAAACCTTAAATAACTACTTGTTTTCTGGAAATAGGTTTCAGCAAAAACCTCCAACCAATCATGCAGTCTTTCGGGTGCGAATCGGTCTTGAATTTTCTTGTGTTCTGGGACTGTCGCATTAAAGGCTTCAACTAAAAAATTAACTTGAGGCTTTTCTTGGTCGTTGAAAGGTTTCAGGAGTTCTGGAAGTGCTTTACCCGTCAAGAAACTTTTAAGAAAATCTTCGACTACACCCTGTTCGCAAGCAGAGAATAATTTATTTTTATCGGCAGCTTCGATGCCACAAATACAAGCTTTTTCAAAATCGCTAGGATTCAATTTTTTCATAGCTTCTTTGAATCCTAATTCTGCAAGTTTGGCGCCAATTCCTGGTGCTATTTTTAAGGCGGCTGCTCCAAATTCAATCATGGTAATTTTAAATATTTGTGTTTAAGTTGGTGGACATAATTGCGTTTATATCCACCAACATTGATAATCTCAACTATCTCTAAATTTAGGACACAATTCAAACGCTAATTGTGACCCATAAAAACAAACATCAAACTCAGTAAAAAAATTAGTTCGTCCTAAAAGAATCGGAATATTATTCACCCTAGTCCATGCGAAAACTAACTGAACTGGATCAAAGTCCCCTACTTTTGCCAAGACTAATAACCCTTTCGTTTCAGCACTCGCTAAATTTCCCGCTAAAGTAACAGAAAATCTTTGATCTTCCCAAATGGCCCCTAATTGCACCCCAACATTATAGGGCAAAACATTTACACTAGCTCCTGTATCCAGTAAACCCATAACCTCAACAGAACGATTTTGATAAGTTAGTGTTAAAGGCAAATACGGAACATCAGCTAAAACACCTGATTCATCTCGTTTAGGTTGAAAAGAATATCGCCTACCATTAAACATTTTGAGTTTGTTTTTGTTCTGTTTCTAGTAACTGCATCAATTGCTCTGCAGCACTATTAGAAGTATGCACTGAATATATAATTTCAGCAGATTCATTACCCATTACAATTCCTTCTTCTTTCGCCAATTCTGCTATTAAAAACAGCATCATTTGAAACTTGTCAGCACGAGACAATTGCCGAAGTTGGGCTAATAATTCCAGATTTGACATAAAACGCCATCAATAAAATTAGTTTTTATATTTTACCATGACCTTGAGATTTCAACCACTCCAAAACAGCACAGCCAATGCGTAAATTTTGATCGGACCCCAGAACCCGCCCGATCGCCCTTATTGAAAATCCTGTCACATCTCAGTTCAGATTCATCTCACATCTTGCACCATTCTCAAGAACAGGCAAGATGCCTGTTCCACAAAGAGTGAATTTTCTTGTGGAACAGGCATCTTGCCTGTTCATAAAAAGCTTATGGAAAATGCTGTCACATCTCAGGCCAGATTAACCCTAGTTTTAAACAGGGCGCGGCACTTCGTAAGTCAAAAAGTCATAGGCCATTTTCGTATTCGGAAAAATAGCCTGCGCTTCCTTGAGCAAATCATCCAGGACGATCGCATTCCCCGGAGCGTAACGCGGGCTAAAATGCGTCATAATTAGCTGTTTCGCCCCAGCCGTCAAAGCCACTTGAGCCGCCATAGTCGAAGTTGAATGCAGGCGATCGAAGGCCATTTGAGCATCTTGATGAGCAAAAGTAGCTTCATGAACCAACAAATCAGCATCCTTCGCCAATTCCACCGCCCCGTCACAAAAAACAGTGTCAGTACAATACACAAACTTGCGCCCGATTTGATCCGGGCCGCAAAAATCCGTACCTTTAAACTGTCGCCCGTCCGATAACTTTACCGTCTTTCCTTGTTTTAATTGACCGTAAAGCGGCCCGGAAGGAATACCCACAGCCTTCGCTTTTTCTACATCAAAATGTCCCGCACGATCTTTCTCAGTTACTCGATAACCAAAAGCAGTAACTCGGTGCTTCAAAGGGCCGCAGCTAACAATATATTCGTCATCTTCATAGATGACTCCTTCGTGAATTTTGTGTACCTTAACCGGGTAAGAAAAATGAGTTTGAGAATAACGAACACCAGCTTGCAAATATTCTTCAAGTCCCGGAGGCCCGTAAAGATCGATGCGCTTGACATTCCCCGCCAAACCGCAGCTAGCGAGCAAACCCATTAAGCCGAAAATATGGTCGCCGTGCAAGTGAGTGATGAAAATGCGGCTTAGTTGGCTGACTTTGAGATCGCTGCGGAGAAACTGGTGCTGAGTTCCTTCGCCGCAGTCAAACAGCCAGAGTTCGGCTCGCTGGGGCAAGCGGAGGGCGATGCTGGAAACGTTGCGCGATCGCGTGGGGACGCCTGAGCTAGTTCCGAGAAATGTAATCTGCAAGAGTCAAATCACCTCAATTAAGTCTTAAAAAATATGTTACATATATCCAGAGTGCGACAAATCCGACATATAGGAAATAGTCGCAGGCTGGAACCGGGATAAATCGCTGTTCCTGCGAACATCTCTTCGCTAAAATCATTTTTGACAAGCGTACAGAGCGATCCACCCAATTCTAACGTTTTGTTTCTTCCGTTCCCCTTCCTTTTTCCCTTGCCTTCCCTTAAAAATTCTTAAACTCATACAACACAGGAGGAAAATTTTCAAATGCAGTCAGGAGTATTTTTTGCTTCCGTTCTTTCGACATTAAAAAAACGCTACTTTTGGATTTCGCTGTTGTTTTGGCTGGCAATGGTAGCCCCAGCACAGGCCGCGCTGATCTTGCGAGTTGCGGTACAAGACGGGGCAAGTCAGATAAAAGTGGGCAGTTCTACAAAGGCTGCAATCCGGGACGGTAGCGGGCGCAATTTGGGCGAACTGTCGGCAAACAGTTCTCAGTCGGCTCAATTTCGATCGGGAACAGTGGCAATTGGTCGCTGGGCTGCCAACCAAGTTTGGATCGAGCCGACGGGGAACGGTTATGTTTGGATTGGCGATCGCTGGTATCGGGGACGCACGCTTCTAGTTCCCGAAAAAGGAGGTTTGACGGCCGTCAACTACGTGGATATCGAACAATATCTCTACAGTGTTCTCGGCGCCGAGATGAGCGGCAATTGGCCTCAAGAGGCTTTGAAAGCCCAAGCCGTCGCCGCCCGTTCCTACGCTATCCACCAGCGCCTGAAAAGCGAAACCGACCTTTACGACGTGGACAGCACTCAGTCTTCGCAGGTTTACAAAGGACTGCAAACAGAATCTTCTGGCACTTATTCCGCAGTCGATGCAACGGCGGGTCAAGTTATGGCCTACAACGGTCAGATAATTTTAGCCGCTTTCCACTCTGCGTCTGGGGGCCATACTGAAAATGTCGAGGATGTTTGGACGGAACCCCTGCCCTACCTGCGTGCTGTTCCTGACTTCGACCAAGGGGCGCCGGTTTACCAATGGAAAGAAAATTTTTCTCGGGCTCAAATCAGCAGTAAGATTTCTGGCGTGGGCAATGTGATCTCGATGAAGCCAGAACGCACTACCGCTTACGGCAGCGTTTTGAGGATGAAAGTAGTTGGAGATGCCGGTTCTAGGGTCATGACTGGCGCAGATTTACGCCGGGTTTTAAATTTGAGGAGTACGCGGTTTACCGTGATTCCTCAGTATGGGGGCGGTGGGAACCCAAGAAACAGTGCCCAAGCTCCTACCGGTTTTCAAGTTGCTGGCAAAGGTTTCGGTCACGCTGTAGGAATGAGCCAGTGGGGGGCCTACAATTTGGCTAGACAGGGATATGGCTACCAGCAGATTTTGTCGCACTATTACCGGGGTGCTACTTTGGCTAGAATTGCAGTGCAGTAACTGCTGGGAATTGGGAATTGGGAATTGGGAATTGGGTCGAAAAGCATTGGTAATTGGGAGCTTGGAAGTGGGGCGAAAAGCATCTTCGCCGAAAAGCATTGGTTATTATAGCCAACAACAAATAACCAATAACTACTAACTACTGCCAACTGCCAACTGCCAACTGCCAACTAACTAAATTAAGGATTGCTATGCAAAAGTGGGAGTATTTATTTGTGGATGCGAATATGTATCCTTTTGGAAACAAGCTGATTAGTTTATATGTAAACGGTGAAGAACAGCGAGATTGGAAACAAGGCTCGCTGCATCTATTTGTCAACCATTTGGGCGAGGAGGGATGGGAACTTGTGGCTCTGGATCACGACTCGAAGTATGACCAAAATTGTTTAATTTTTAAACGCCCTAAGCTTATTTAATAAAAATCGGAGTATAAAAAATTATGACGTCAATAAAAATTGATATTTTCCACAATTATTAGTAGTAACGAGCTAACAGCCATGCCAGTTCCCCAACAAAAATATTTTATTGTGGAACAGGCATACTGCCTATTATTGAAAAAGGTGCAAGATTTTAGTGTCACCTAACTTAACAACAAACAACTATTTTTTTCATTAGTATTACAAGTTGTCCGAGCGATCGATCCTGCGCTGCCATTCGGCATCTATTTTTGTTGACTGTTCTAGTTCTTGTTGGGTTAATTCGGTTTCTGTTGTATAAGCTAAGTCTTCTCCTGTCAGAACGTGTTCTGCTGCAAATTCCCGGGCGTAGGCCAGTTTTTTGAGCAAGTTGGCATCGGGTTCGTTTAATAACATTGCTCGCTGCTGACGCTCTTGATTGCGGGCTTCTATCCGGCTATTTTCCCACTGAATCCAGAAGTAGCGAATTAAAGGAATTGCGAGAAATCCGACGCCGTAAATCAGGATCGTGGGATAAACAGCGCTGACGAAACCGATAAATCCACCTGCGATTAAATTATTAGTTAATAGATTCCCCAAAACTAGCGCACCGACAAGATTGACGGCTCCTAACCCTGCTGCGAGCATGATTTGGCCGGAACTGGCGTTGCTGAAACGCCACAGCATTTCTCGCAAATAAGCTGCTACTGGTTCTGAATTTCTCTCGGTGGCTGTGGTTTGCAATTGCGGGAAGTGGTAGACTATTTGCCCTTCGGGACTGACTTCGGGACGGCCGTCAAAACGGGCGAGGGCTGGTAACATATATTCTTCGTATTCTCGGGCGTATCCTTGTCCGAGATTGTCTAGATATGGGGCAATTTGTTCGGCGGCGACGGCGCCTCGGTTGTTGCGAATTGCAGTCGCAATATCGCTCCACTTACGCTCTTCTAGATTGTAATTGGGATTGCCGTCTCCAAACAGAAAAGAGAAAACTGCTTCTAGAAAACTCATCTGGGGTTTTTGGCCAGTTAAGCGCGATCGCTGCTGGTAGTATGGTTGGTCATGGTTCCAGTAAAATATCCAGATTAAGTCGTTCCAGAAGTAGGGAAAAAACAAAAAGCCGCCACCTCTGCCGCCCCCGCCGCCACCCTCTCCTCCTCCTCCGCCACCGTTATTGCTGTCGCCGCTGGAGAGTAAAATCGTGATAGCAACAAAAATTAAGAGGATGGAAGCTACCAGCACTATGCCGAAAGATATCCTAATCAGATAAAATAAAATGCGCCAGATTTTTTGCCACCATTCCTGCAACTGCAAGCGCAAGAATTTGTTTCGCAAAATATCTCGAAAGTTCTTGGGAAATAGGTAGGCAATGTCGCCGGATTCTGCTACTTGCAGGTTGCCGCCTGCTTCGGAGGCGAGGCTTAACAGTTCTCGCTGGGCAAAATTGACATCTAATCCAGCTTTTGCCGCCACGTCTCCAACCGTAACGCGGTAGCCAAGTTGTTCGACGGCTTGCATAATGGTGGGATTCGGAGCCATAGGTTTCTCTCTGTGAAAATTACCCGGTTATTTTTATTATATATTGCGGGAATTCGAGCGGGTTTTGGCGATCGCCTTTCTGATTTTTTTGAAGCCGCCCTTGACTTTGGGACAAAATATTGCTAGTGTTTTGCCGAATAACTTTTAAGTATGGGCTGAACTCGGATAGCTTAATAAAACTTTGTGATTGAATTTCTTCTCGGCAGGTTATTTGCTTGTTTGCTCTGAGGGTCAACGACGGGGATGGTGAGTACAGCTAGTAGGGTAAGGTGCGCGATCGTCGCCCGTTGGTGTTAGCTTTCGCGATCCGAAGGAAAGCCATCGCAGAGGATTGTCCCTGCACCCTCCAGCAGAACTTTTGCCACCGTTGCGGGTTTTTGTAAGTTTTGTGTAGAGTACGAGAGAGAGGTTAAAGAAATCTGGTTTTTTTGCAAGTCTTGCAAGACTTATATAAAATAGATAGAACTTGCGAGAGTGTTAAACCCAAGGGCGTGTTTTAAGGTTCGCAGTTGCGATCGACTAAACTTTTTAGCGCCCTCAACACAACGGTCCACTACAACAGTGGCGCAATTATTAATAGGAAAACTTTACAGGCTAATTTTTCTGATTAGCCGCTAACCAAAGAATCGCATATGCCAAGAACTCAACGCAACGATAACTTTATTGACAAAAGTTTCACGGTAATGGCTGATATCATCCTAAAGATTATGCCAGCCAAAAAGCAGGCGAAGGAAGCTTTTGCTTATTACCGGGATGGTATGTCCGCTCAAGCAGATGGCGAATATGCTGAAGCGCTGGACAATTATCATGAAGCCCTGAAACTGGAGGAAGATCCTTACGATCGCAGTTATGTCTTGTACAATATGGGGCTGATTCATACTAGCAACGGCGAACACGATAAAGCTTTGGAATATTACAGCGAGGCTTTGGATCTCAATCCGAGAATGCCACAAGCACTGAATAATATTGCTGTGATTTACCACTATCAAGGGGAAAAAGAAAAGGAAGCGGGCAATCTTGAAGCGGCGGAAGGGCTGTTTGATAAAGCGGCAGATTATTGGAAGGAGGCTATTCGCTTGGCTCCCAACAATTACATTGAGGTGCAAAATTGGCTGAAGACAACAGGTCGATCGCAAATTGATGTGTATTTTTAACTATGATGGGAATGAGAGAGAGGGCATGGAGCATTAGTTATTTGTTCTATGTTTGTTGTTGGTTATTGTTTATAATAAGCAATTCCCAATTCCCAATTCCCAATTCCCAATTCCCAATTCCCAATTCCCAATTTTTATGATTGACAGAGAAGAAGTTCGGAAAGTAGCGAATTTAGCGAGATTGGAATTAACGCCGGAAGAAGAAGAGCAGTTTACTGGTCAACTTAACGGTATTTTGGATTATTTCGAGCAGTTGAGCGAACTGGATACGAGTAAGGTGCAGCCGACAACGCGGGCGATCGATGTTAGTAACGTGATGCGATCGGACGATTTGCAACCTTTTCCTAAACGAGAAAGTATTTTGGAGGGAGCCCCCGATCGCGATGGGGAGTTTTTTAAAGTGCCTAAGATTATGTAGGGTTCCCCCTACGCATCTAACTCAGGAAAATCACTTGAGGGGCTGGCTCCCATGCCAACCCCACAAGCAGATTAAACTAAGTGTGGAACAAGTAATAAGTAAGCCCGGTAAAAGCCACCCCAAAAGCAGATTAAACTGATAGAAACTCAAAACAATCTCACTAATAGGGATAAATCTGTAAAGTTCATTCTTGGGGTGACAAATAGTCATGTACATATTAATTGGTGGAGCAGGAATGATGGGGCTGGGTTTAGCCCAGCAGCTATTAAAACTCGGTCATACGGTTGCAATCATCGATGTCGACCCGCTTGCGTGTCGCTTTGCTCGTGAAAAAATCGGAGTGATGGCATTTGAAGGCAGTGCGGTGAGTACAACGGTTCTTCTGGAAGCGGGAATTAAACAAGCAAACGCAGTCGTTGCAGCACTCAGCGATGATGCACTGAATTTAGCGCTGATCACCCTATCCAGAAGCTATGGCATTTCCCATATAGTGGTGCGAATGCGCGATCGCGAATTCATGGAAGCCTATCGCCTTGCCGGAGCCAGTCACATCATCAGCACGATTGATTTGGCAGTCGCAACAATGGCAAATGCGATTGAATATCCTCAAATCGAATCGATGATGCACTTTGAACAAGGACAAGTCGAGGTGCTCAAGCTGCCCGTTCCAGGCGATTGCAATGTGGCAGGTCGCAGCGTTGCTCAAATTGCTCAAGACCCTGGTTTTCCAACAGGTTCGCTGATTATTGGTTATCAATGCCATGCCTGCGCCAATCTGGAGATTCCAAACGGCAATACTGTTCTAGAAGCAGGTTCTACCATTCTCGTCGTCACCCGTCCAGAGCTAGTTCACCAGATGATTGATTACCTCGGCATTCGCGCTAGTCATCTGCCAACGTTAGAAGTTTCTCATCCAAATCTTTGATGTAAGGCTCAACCAGATCCTCTGGAACAATTCGCTTGCGGAGGGCATCGCTAACAGCTCCTTTTTCTGCTAGGAGCAATCGCCGTCGAATCGTATCTAACCCGCTGCGATCGCCCTGTACTTGCCCTGCCCGATGTTTATTGTAGAGATCGCGCAGCACTCGCTCAGAGTGTGCTACTCGTGCTTGATATGATGCCCATAACTCCTCGTAAACTGCCTTCGGCAACACGCCAGATTTCAGCAAACTATCTAGCTCATCTTGAGCCGCTTTGGAAGCGATCAACTGAATCTGTAACTGCCCAGCTTCCTGCATTACATCAGAAACACGGCTTATTTTTAGTCGTTTTACCATCCACGGTAAACTTAATCCCTGTCCGACTAAGGAGAATAAAACTGCACCGAAAACCAGGGCAATTATGTTATCGCGTCCTGGTAGAGTCAAGGGAATCGCAACAGCTAAGGCCATTGATAGAGACCCTTTAATATTCCCTAAAACTAAAATGTGCTGCCAGCGTAGCGGAATGGGACGATCGAACCAGCGCAGCCCGGCTAAGAACAAATAGACCGAAAGAATTCGTCCGAGTTGATAGGCCAGAATGACGAATAAAATGGATGGCAAAATTCTCCACAGCGTTAGCGGGTTAATTTCAATCCCAATCAGCAGGAAAATAAACGTATTGACGCCAAAACCAGCGTATTCCCAGAAACTCAGCAAGGTAATCCGATCTGAGGCAGACGAACTGCGAGGCAGCCCGAGGTTGCCAAAAACAAGTCCGGTGATAACCACCGCCACTGCGCCCGATACGCCTAAAAATTGTCCGATTTGGAAGGTTCCCAATGCGAGAGCGACGGTTAGCAAAAGGCTACTCAACGGATCGTTTAAGCGAACAAATATCGGCACGCTCAAATAACCTAAAACACCCCCGACCACTGCCCCACCTAAGGCAACCACGAGCAGTTCCTTCACGCCTTGTATAGGGGTGAGATAGCCTGTCGCATAAATGACCAAAACCAAATTAAATGAAATTAGAGCAGCCGCATCGTTAAACAGAGTTTCTCCTTCCACGATGGTGGATAGCCGGGAAGGCACACGGATCTCTTTAAAAACCGCGATCATTGAGACTGTATCAGTGTTTGCCAGAATGACTCCGATCAGCGACGCTGGAATCCAGTCTAGCCCCAGCCCAAATTTAACCAGAACAGCGATAATTGCTGAAGAAAAGATAGAGCCTGGACCAGCCAGCAGGGCGATCGGCTTAAAGGTGCTGCGGAGACGGCTGATATCAGTATTGATCGAGGCTTCAAAAATCAGAATTGGTAGGAAAAGATTTAATACTAAAGATGGGTCTAAACCAATTCGACGCGACAAGACCTCCGTAATGGGCAAGCCTGCTAACACTAAGCCCGTTACATAGGGAATTCGCAACCGTTGGGTTACGAGTGCAACAAAAGTTGCAATCAGCAGCAGAACGATCAAGATGATGACCAATTCAGGAATGACTCCTGCCGTTTGGCTATTTGTAGCAGGCTCGCTGCCCAAGGGAGTTTGTTGCGCTACAATCGACTCTATCACCGATACTCCTCCCATAAACTCGTTTTCCTCAAAGGAATTAACTGATTAACTACCGTTTTAGTCTACAGGAGACGGTTCACTCTGTTGTAGGCGTAACTGCAATTTATGTGGTGTATTTGGATGAATGCTGAAGAAGCTGAAACGAGATTTCTGGGTGGGTTCGGCGATCCGATCGTTTTTAAAGTGCAATTTTTTTGGTAGATCTCGATGATTTCCAAACCCTTACAAGATGCTAATTGCTCTTAATTGTACTGGTTTTTAATTTTTTTTAACAGTCTCTTCTGAAGTGTTGCCGACCCGATCGCCCTTGCCGCTAAGGCGGGTACTGGAAGTTGTCGATCCGCATGTCAGAAATAGGAGAGCGATCGCCCAAAATCATCGACCTTCCAATTTTTGAGTGGGTTTTGGACGTTCTGATTCGCGGGACTAAATTCCTCGAAGGTAATCGTCCTTTCTTACCTTGAATTTACCTAGGCATCACAGACACGCCACCTCAGAATCTCCCAACGTTTAAGGACAGGTTCAGCAATCACGATCTCATTTTCTCTTGCCTCCATGACGAGCAAATAATCTCCCTGGTTAAATCTGTTATTGTAAACTCTTGCTTGTTCTTCTGGCACCAACCATCCTTGAAGTGCGCCATACAGACCGCCAGCAGTTGCAGCAATCCCAGTTCCAAAGAAAGTTGCTAAAATGCTTTCCACCGCTACTGCCTGACCAATACCGGGAATTAGCAGGCTGCTGAGTCCAACAATTAAGGCTAGTGCACCTAGTCGCATGCTGCCTAAGATCGCGCCTACTTGTGCACCTGCTGCTCTTGTGATTAAAATTTGCTGCACGCCCAGAGAGTCCAAATGATCGTTGTCAGAAGGTTTAGCAATCACTGAAATCTTGTGCATGGGGAAGCCCCTGCTTTTTAGTTCAACTAGCGCCTGCTTTGCGTTTCGATGATTGGTAAATAGGCCGCTAGCACGTTTGAGGTTTTGGTAATTCATGAGAAATATTCAATATTCAACGCTACAAAATTGGTAAATAGTGTGTAAAGCCGCTGGCAATGGTTGCATCACAAAAACCACTTAGTTCAGAGGTGCAAAACGCTTTAGCAAAGCTGACAAAGGAATCATGGGCAGTCCGAATCCGATACAAATTAAGCCTTGGATTAGGCTCAAACCTTCTGTGTCGAATAACTGATTCATAATGCCCAATTGGCTAAACAGGAATTGGAGAATGAAAATAGCCCCAATGCCGATCGCCACAGCATAGCCAACTGATTCATCTTTTCCGCGCAGTTTGGCGACGATCGCCGGAACGAAGCGACTGATGCTTAACAGGTAAAAAGCTTCGGCTGCAACCAATGCTTGAATTGCCATCGTCCGGGCTAGAGCTTCATTGCCTGTGGTTTGGACGATCCATTCAAACATCCCAAAGATCGCAATCCAGTTAAATACCGAAACTGCCAGAATCCGAGCGGTCAGCCTGCGAGACAGAAGCGGTTCATTGGCAGGTCGAGGCGGCTGTTGCATGACATGGGGAGAGGGCGGCTCAAATGCCAACGGTAAGCTCAACGCAACTGAACTGACCATATTCAGCCAGAGAATTTGTACTGGCAAAATGGGTAGCGGGGTTGCCAGAAGTACGGCAATCAAGATGGTCATGGACTCTCCACCATTCACGGGCAGGATGAAGGCGATCGCCCGCAGCAGATTTTTATAAACCGTGCGTCCTTCCTCAACTGCTTTCTCGATCGAAGCAAAGTTGTCATCCGTCAGAATCATATCTGCGGCTTCTTTTGTGACTTCAGTGCCCGTGATGCCCATCGCTACCCCAATGTCAGCTTGCTTCAGGGCGGGAGCATCATTAACTCCATCTCCAGTCATCGCCACAATCTCGCCCCTAGACTGAAGTGCTTCGACAATGCGCAGCTTTTGTTCTGGCGCGACACGAGCAAATACACAGCTTTGTTCAACAGTATTTGCTAATTGCTGCTGATTCATTTGAGCGAGTTCTTGACCGGTAAAAACAGGAGTCTCTTGGGTTTGATTTAGTCCCATTTGGTGGGCGATCGCTGCTGCTGTTTTGGCATGGTCGCCGGTAATCATCTTGACCTGAATTCCCGCGGACCGACAGGCTTGAATCGCTTGAATCGCTTCGGGGCGAGGCGGGTCGATCATGCCTTGCAGACCCACAAAAGTTAACCCTTCCTCAATATCAGAATGCTCAATAGAAGATTGAGAAGCGGGTACAGCTTTCTTGGCAAGTGCCAGAACTCGCAACCCTTTTTTCGCCATTTTGTCCACGGTTTGCTCGATCGGCGCGGGGTTGAGGGATCTCGCCTTTCCCTCTTCATCAAGCATCTGGCGACACCGCTTGAGAATTGCCTCAATTGAACCCTTGACATAAATCAACCGTTCTGGACGATCGTCATGTAAGGTTGCCATGTATTGAAACTGAGATTCAAACGGCAGTGTATCGAGCCGGGAAAGCGCTTCCTCCAGTTTCTCAGTAATTAACCCCGCTTTTTGGGCTACCGCAACCAGCGCCCCTTCCGTTGGACTACCGACTACAGTCCAGTTTCCATCTTGCACTTCAAGATGCGAATCGTTGCACAACAGTCCTGCTTGCAGGCATTCATATAAAGCAGGTGCGTTCGCCAAGTCAACGGGGTGTCCATTTACAAAAATTTGCCCGTCTGGTGCATATCCTCCACCGCTAACCCGATATCGCTTTCCACCGGCATCGATCTCTTGAACAGTCATTTGATTCTCAGTCAAGGTTCCGGTTTTGTCGGAACAAATCACGGTGGTGCTCCCCAGCGTCTCAATTGCCGGAAGTTTGCGAATAATGGCGTGCTGCTTTGCCATTTGGGAAACCCCGATCGCCAGTGTCACCGTTAAAATTGCGGGTAAGCCTTCAGGAATTGCGCTGACGGCAAGCGCCACAGATGCCTTGAACACCTCAACCCAAGAAAATCTCTGGGCAATGCCCGCAGCAAAGGTGAAGGCAGCCAAACCTAAAATGACATAGAGCAAGGTTTGGCTAAATTTGTCAATTTTGCGGCTCAGTGGGGTTTCCAGTGCGGTACTTTGCTGCATGAGTTGGGAGATGTGTCCGGTCTCGGTCATGTCACCGATGCTGACGACCAGTCCGCGTCCCTGTCCAAACGTTACCAGGCTTCCGGTATAGGCCATGTTGGTGCGATCGGCCAGTGCAGCGTCTGCCTCTAGCGCCTGGGATTGCTTCTGAACCGGGACAGATTCTCCCGTTAACGCTGACTCATCGACTTGTAAGTCACGGACTTCGATCAGCCGCAGATCCGCAGACACTTTATCCCCAGAAGACAGCAAGACGAGATCGCCGGGAACCAGTTCGCTGGATGGAACCACTTGCTTTTGACCGTTGCGGAGAATGGTTGCCTCAGTTGCAACAGATTTTGCTAAGGCGGCGATCGCATTCTCTGCCTTTGATTCTTGAACGAAACCAATGGTGGCATTCGTCAGAGCAACCCCAAAAATTACCCCTGAATCAATCCACTCTTTCAGAAAGGCTGTCACTATGCCAGAGGCTAACAAAATGTAGATTAGCGGCTGATTCAGTTGCTGAAAAAATCGCAACCAGGCACTTTGCGGCTTCTGAGCCGTTAGTTGATTGGGCCCGATGATCTCGCGCCGTTGGGCTGACACGTGGGAAGATAGACCTATTTCCAGGTCAGTCTCTAAAAGCCGAGCTACTTTCTCGGCAGAGAGGTGATGCCAAGAGTGTTCTACTAATTTTTCTACATTGGTTGCAGTCATAACGCTTCTTGTCAAGCCAAGTGCTTTTCTGTTGGTTCGTCTTGTTTCTAGCGTCATTGATGAATGTGAGCTAAAAGTGATGGACTGATTTCTGTTACTCACATTTGGATCACATTTGCTTCCTATACCTAGGAAGAGAACCAATTGAGATAGCTTATGGACTGGCAAACCTTAGTTCGCTGGATTTGATTTATTGTTGCCTTTGATTAATAGGGTTGTCAAAAGCATTACTTTTGATAGATGAACTATCGTACATTCACTTGTTAATTTGAAAGGCTAAAAGACTTGATGCTGAGTTTTATCGGCAAAATTGCGTTTCACAACAAACACAACAAACAAAGAATATGCAATTATTAAAGCTATTTGTTCAAGGAATCAGCGTCAGCACTGTTGCAATTTTGGGTTTAGGTGCTTGCAACCCGCCCAATACTTCACAGACAACAGTTCCATCTACTTCTGCTCCCACAACTGCCACTGGAAATACGACTGCTCCAACCGCTTCTGCGCCTGCAACCACGACCGCACAGACGCCTCAGAATCAAGACATTGACGATATTGCCGATCGCGTAGAAGACGCTTTAGACTCGGATGCCACCCTCAAGCCATTCGATTTGGACGCAGACGATCGGGATAATTCGATTGTGTTAACAGGGCGCGTTCAAACGGCAGAACAAAAAGCATTGGCAGAACAACTCGCTCGGCAAGTTGCAGCGAATGTTTCCATCAATAACGAAATCGTCACTCAGTAGTTCCTAACAGTGAAGTGGCAAGCGCCTTTGGCGCTTGCCACTGAAAAAAAATTGCGCGATCGCAGCCAGAAAATCAATGGCTTAGCCAACATTATTTAACTGGATGCGATCGCAATATTGAAGCAATAAACTTATTCAACAATTTCGTAACGAACTAACTGGCGAACATTTTGACGTGATAACTGGAGCTCTTGCGCGATCGCTGCCTCTATCTGGGTTGCGTCAGTCATTGGCAATTCTAATTCCAATCGCTTCAAAATGGGTTCTGCTGTTTCTACCGCAACCTGGGTGGTTCCTTGTTTTCGGTTAATCACCGCGTTGATCAGCAATATATTGACAGACACCGTTGCTTTAAGCTGGGTATCTGCCTGAAGTTTGTTCTTTGCGATCTGGGGTTGTTGTAATTCTTGAGCCATTAGGAAACTCGAGCCAACCCAAAACGCGATCGCCACAAACGGCAATGGCAACCAAAATTCTGCGCCTGATGCTTTTAGCCAACGTTTAGTAACCTGCCACATAAATTTTTTACCCCACCCCAACCCTCCCCTTACCAAGGGGAGGGAGTAAGAAATTCACAAATGATTTAGGATTGCTATATTTGCACTTTAGTGGAGTTACCGCTCTGCTGAAATCATACTCAAGGGCGATGCGTCAAATGTTTCAGTTCGATAATAACACCGCTCAGCGATGTGGGCTGAACAAAATTACAGCAGTTCCAATCAGGGAAATTGTAACACCAAGCAAGTCCCACTTATCTGGCTTAACTCCTTCAATGAGCCACAACCAAAATAGAGATGTAAGAATGTAAATACCTCCATAGGCAGCATATACTCTTCCAGCGTTTGAGGCATTAACTTGAGTTAGAGAAAGCGCAAAACTGATTAAAGCTAAAATGCCTGGAACAACCCACAAAATGCTCTTTTCAAGTCTCACCCAGACCCAGAAAGCGTAACACCCAGAGATTTCTCCTAGAGCCGCAAATAGAAAAAAAGCAAGTGTTGGCATTTTTAGATTCATGCTTAAAATAGGTAAATTTAATCAGCATATCAACAGCAACTCTCATTTTGAAACCCTTGCACTATAAATTGAGTTTTCAAGCCTAGATTGCTAACGAGGGAATAAGGGTTTCAGATACCGAAATTCTTCAAAATAGCGAGTTTGGATGGGAATCACTCTCATCATCTTGCATAATGAAACCTGCTGTCACCATACCTCTTATGTCAGATCAACTTATGTTAGATCGACCTGCACCAGAAATCGAACTGCTCCATGCGGCGTACGCAGCCTTCAACGCGCGAGACATTGACGCTGCCCTTGCCCTCATGACTCCGGACGTGGCTTGGCCGAAAGCGTTCAAAGGCGGTTTTGTCCGTGGACCTGAAGAAGTTCGCGCTTACTGGACGGAGCAATGGAGCGAGATCGATCCGCACGTCGAGCCGGTTTTCTTTTACTCGGAGGAGATCGGGCGCATTTTGGTCGATGTGCATCAGGTCGTGCGTGACTTGGCAGGAGCAGTTCTTGTCGATGAGCACGTGGGTCATCGATTCACCCTTGAGCACGGCTTGATTCAAGCCATGGAAGTCTGTCCACTTCCATCGTCCACCCCAGAGTCCTAACCAGTTCAAACTTCTCTGCCATAACAGCAATTCTCATTATGAAAAATCAACTAACGCTTGCAGCACGTCGCGAAAGTACCCAATGATGCCGTCGAACTTGCGGGTGGGGGTCAACGTTTTCGACTCGGTGAGCTTTTGACTCTCTTACCTAACCCCGTTCTCACTGCCCTGAACAGTCAAAAGTCATAATGAGAATTGCTGGCATATCAATATATCAATGTTTATAAGCCAAATTAAGGAAATATTATGAGAATCCTAATTGTGGAGGACGACCCAAAGCAACTGATGCCGCTTCAAACAGTGCTGTCTCAGGCAGGACATAGCGTGGATGGGGTAAAAGATGGAGAGACGGCACAGTGGCTGTTATCAGAAAAAGAATATGATTTGTTGATTTTGGACTGGATGTTGCCACATATCAGTGGGGTAAATCTCTGTCGTCAATATCGAGCAGCAGGGAAAACAGCACCGATTTTGATGATCACCGCAAGAGACACGACGCGTGAAAAAGTGACCGGGTTAGACGCAGGTGCAGATGATTACCTGGTGAAACCGATCGATTTGGTTGAATTCATGGCACGAGTCCGGGCATTAAGACGGCGATCGCCCCTTTGGCAAGGAGATACGCTCAGCCTTGAGGATCTGCACCTCCACCTCGATACTCTTACTGTTGAGCGACAAGGTGCAACCGTTTCCCTCTCCAGCCGCGAGTTTCAGTTGTTGGAGTATTTTATGCGTCATCCCCGACAGGTTTTGACTCGGAATCAGATTGAACAAGGTGTGTGGGAATGGGGGACCCAACCAGAGAGCAATGCGATTACTGTTCTAGTTCGCAAACTCCGCCAACGCTTGCAGGCTGTAGGATCGGCAGACTGGATTGAGAGCATTTACGGCATGGGTTATCGCCTCACTTCCCCCGAAAAGCAACGATCGTAAAGCCAAGTCATGTTCAATCAAAGTCGTCGCAATCTGGCTCGTTGGTTCACCCTGTCAATGGGAAGCATTCTCGTGCTGTTTGCTGGGGCGATTTATCAGATTGAGGTGAAAGATAAACTAGAGGCGCTCGATCGACTGCTGTATGACAAAACTAGAGTCATGGCTGCCAGCGTGCATTATGAAGTTCGCCAAAACCACAACCAGGTCGATCTGAGTCATGTTTCCTTGTTAGGTAGTGGTTCGCATCCCCTTGCTGAAGATCTGATTTACGTGCGCTGGTATAACGCACAAGGGCGGCTAGTTCGTTTTTTTGGGAATTCTCCTCCCGATCGGTTAAATACGCCCTTTGGTTATCTCACAGTTCGATCGACCGATCCACTTTTGGGAAAAGGAATCTGGCTGCGTCAGGTGACATTACCCGTTGAAGGTAGAACTGGGGTACTCGGTTATCTTCAGGTTGCAACTCCCCTGACAGAAACTCAAAACAGGCTCACTGAACTTCAGATTGTGCTAACTTTCGCTGTCCCGATCGCACTGGGCTTAATTGCCCTCACAGGTTGGTTTCTCAGCGGGCTGGCCATGCAACCGATTCGGCAAGCCTATCAACAACTTCAACGCTTTACAGCCGATGCCTCTCACGAGTTGCGATCGCCCCTGTCTGCCATTCTCACTAATGCCCAGCTTGGGTTGCTCATCGCGACTGATGATTCGCGTTACCATCCTCCCTTAGAAAACATTGTAGATAGCGCAAAATCAATGGGAGCGCTGGTGAATAATTTACTGCTGTTGGCTCGTCATCAAGGGCGACTTACGCCGGAATCGCTCAAGTTAATCAATCTCAACGAGTTGCTGAGCAATTTAGCAACCCAGTTTGTCGCACTTGCAGAACCCCAAAATATCAAACTGACCTGTGAATTACCGGCACAACGGATTGAATTATTGGCTGACCCTGATTTGCTACGGCAAGTGGTCGAAAACTTGCTTTACAATGCCTGTAAATATACTCCCGTTGGCGGAACTGTAAAAATACGCCTAGTTCTTCCTTCCAATTTGGCGGTCATTCAGATAATTGATACTGGAATCGGTATTCCAGAAGCGGACTTACCCTATATTTTCGATCGCTTCTATCGGGTGGATACTGAGCGAGCGCTCGATAGTGGTGGATTTGGACTAGGGTTAGCGATCGTCCAACAGATTGTCCAGGCTCATGGTGGAAAAATTTATGTGACGAGTGAAGTGGGCAAAGGCTCAACGTTTCAGATTGAACTGCCGCTCAAACCTTATCACTAAGCCGCCTCAAACGAGAGAGAAGGTGTACTCTGCTTTAGACAGAACTGCAATGTATGTGGTGTATTTGGATGAAGGCCGATGAAGCTGAAACATGATTTCTGGGTTGGTTGGGTGATCGCCGCGATCGTCATTACCTCTTGTTCTGAGCAAACTACCTCACAAAGGCAACAACCTGATACAAAACGTGAAACCTCACTGAGATCGGTTACCTTAGATAAAACAAAGGTTATGATGGGACAAACCGTATATGTCCCTATTTACTCGCATATTTATCACTACAATAGCCAGGATGAGGTGATGGAGTTGTCAGCCACGCTCAGTATTCGCAATACGGATCTGACAAATTCGATTATTATCACTTCTGTGCGTTACTACGATACCGATGGGAAATTGATTAGGCAGGATATTAAGAGTCCTGTAGAACTCAAGCCGCTTGCTTCCACACACTTTTTTATTGCAGCAAATGATACAAGTGGAGGCTCAGGTGCCAACTTTATTGTGGAGTGGGTTGCAGAAAAAACGGTTTATGAGCCTGTCATTGAAGCTGTCATGATCAGTACCTCTTTTTCTCAGGGCATTTCATTTGTTAGTCCCGCTAAAGTTCTCAAGCAACACAAAATGCCAAAATAATTTTAGAGGATTAAATTCTTGCTTTACAAGGTAGTTTTAGACTACCATAAGAGGAGCATCTTATATTTGTAAGAACACTTCTTCTGGCTTCTTACTTCTGACTATTTTCTCGTGACTCCTAACTCCAATTTCTAGCTCTGCTGCTTTCATTGAGATCCTCGCATTTTTAATTTTTAAGTTTGTACATCACTATAATTAGTCCAGAATAAAACGATAGCATTACTGTGCATAACTACCAACTTTTTTATGTTAAGATTAGAGAGTTTGAGGGTGAATACTAAAAATATAAATGAGGACTTAGGGTATGCAAAAGCGACAATTGGGGACATCACAAATTCAGATTACCCCGATAATTATGGGGACTTGGCAAGCTGGGAAGCGGATGTGGGTGGGAATTGAGGATGCTGAAACTGTAAAAGCAATGCGCGCCGCCTTTGAGGCAGGTATTACCACATTTGATACGGCTGAGGTTTACGGAGAAGGGCATTCGGAACAAATTATCGGTCAAGCACTTTCAGATGTGCGATCGCAAGTAGTTTATGCTAGCAAAGTTTTCGCCAACCACCTGAAACCCGATTTGGTAATCGAAGCCTGCGATCGATCGCTAAAAAACCTCAACACCGATTATATCGACCTTTACCAAATCCACTGGCCCGCTGGCACTTGGAATTCCGAGTTAGTGCCAATTGCAGAAACAATGGACGCCTTGAACAAGTTAAAAGAACAGGGAAAAATTCGGGCGATCGGCGTTTCCAACTTCTCGCGCGCCCAAATAGAAGAAGCGGCCCAATACGGACGCATCGACAGCTTGCAACCGCCATATTCTCTGTTTTGGCGCTGGGTAGAAAAAGATGCTATGTCCTATTGTGTGGACAATCATATCTCCATCATTGCCTATTCATCTCTAGCTCAAGGAATATTGACAGGTAAATTCGGGCCAGAACACAAGTTTGAAGAAGGCGACCACCGCGCCAAAAATAAGCTGTTTATCAAAGAAAATTACGACCGAGTGCAAACAGCATTAAATCAACTCAGGCCAATTGCCGATCGCCACCAGACAAGCTTAGGAAATTTAGCTTTAGCTTGGTTGATTTCCCAGCCACAAACAAATGCAATTGTCGGGGCGCGCGACGGCGAACAAGCAGCCGAAAATGCGAAAGCTGCTGAGGTAAAATTGAGTGAAGAGGAATTAAAAGAAATTGACGCCATCGGCCGCACCGTCACCGATCATTTAGACGATAACCCCGTTATGTGGAATTTCTAAAAGAGTTAATTCAGGACTAGCAAAACCTCTATATGTAGGGTGCGCTATTGGCGCGCACCTTACCCCTAGAAGTAGCGGGTAAAACCCCTCTGAGAATAAGTTCTATAAATTTTATAGAGTCGGGCAAGAGGTATTATAATATTTACTGCCTAGGGCAAATATTCAAAAACATAAAATTTCAAATCCGTAATCCCCAATCCCAAATCTAAAATTTAAAATCTAAAATCGAATGAGTTACTGCCTAAACCCCAACTGTTCTAAGCCGCAAAACCCTCCCGCAGCCAAAATTTGCCGAAATTGCCGTTCAAAACTGCTGCTGCGCGATCGCTACCGGGCCATAAAGGCGATCGGACAAGGCGGTTTTGGTAGAACATTTCTCGCCGTTGACGAAGACAAACCCTCAAAACCTCGCTGCGTCATCAAACAATTTTTACCCCCAGAAACCCAACTCATCCCATCAGCAAGCAATCGCAACAGCAAAAAAGCAGCCGAACTTTTTGAACAAGAAGCAATGCGATTAGACGAATTGGGCAAACACCCTCAAATTCCCGAACTATTAGCCTATTCCATCCAAGATAGCAGACAATATGTAGTCCAAGAATTTATCGACGGGCAAAATTTAGCACAAATTGTAGAAACAGAAGGAACATTTACAGAAAATCAAATTCAAGACTTACTCAATAGCTTATTACCCGTCCTTCACTTCATCCATTCCCACAACGTTATTCACCGAGACATCAAACCCGGAAACATCATCCGCCGCGCCGACAAAAAATTAGTTTTAGTAGACTTTGGCGCCGCAAAAATTGCCACAGGTACAGCATTACTCAAAACAGGAACCAGCATCGGCAGCCCCGAATACATCGCCCCCGAACAAGCTAGAGGCAAAGCATTTTTTACCAGCGATTTGTACAGTTTAGGCGTAACTTGTTTGTATTTGCTAACTCAAGTTTCCCCTTTTGACCTGTTCGATCCTGGTGAAGATGCCTGGATCTGGCGGCAGTATTTGGCTAACAACCCGGTGAGTGAACAACTGGGGAAAATTTTAGACAAAATGATTCAAAATGCTACCAACCGCCGCTATCAAACGGCTGTTGAAGTATTAAAAGAAATTAATCCCCAAGTTGCGAGCGATCTAGCAATCCCTCAAACAAATTCCAAGTTAGTTAAACCAGGAAAAACTCCCGCCCAGCCCCAACAGCAAACCTATAACTGGCAATGTTTTCATACCCTCACAGGTCACAGAAACTTAATTTACTCTGTGGCTTTCAGCCCCAACGGAGAAGTTGTAGCCAGCGGCAGCGATGACAAAACAATCAAGCTGTGGGGAGTTGAAGACGGGCAAGAGATTGTCACCCTCACAGGACACGCTAACTCGGTTTATACAGTAGCTTTTAGCCCGGACGGACAGATGCTAGCCAGCAGCAGCCACGACAAAACTGTCAAACTTTGGCGGATGAAAGATGGACAAGAAATCCGCACCCTAATCGGTCATAGTAACTCAGTTTACGGCGCAGCTTTCAGTCCCGATGGCGAAATTATTGCTAGCAGCAGTTGGGACAAAACAATCAAGATTTGGCGAGTCAAAGACGGGCAAGAAATTCGCACGCTTGCGGGTCACATCAATTTAGTTTATTTTGTTGCTTTTAGCCCTGATGGAGAAACTATTGCTAGCTGCGGTTGGGACAAAACAGTCAAAATTTGGCGAGTCACAGATGGGAAGCTAATTCGCACACTTACAAGCCATACAGACTCCGTTCGCTGCATAGCTTTTAGTCCAAATGGAGAGTTTTTGGCTAGCGGCAGCCATGACAATACTATTAAAATTTGGTGGGTCAAAGATTGGCAAGAAGTTTTAACTATCACAGGACATTCTTGGTATGTTGATTCTATTGCTTTTAGTCCCGATGGCGAGATTCTGGCTAGCAGCAGCAATCAAACTATCAAGATTTGGCGATTGAAAGACGGTCAAGAAATCTGTAATATTGCAGGTCATACTAACTCTGTTTATTCCGTTAATTTTAGCCCGGAAGGAGAGTTTTTGGCTAGCGGCAGCAGTGACAAAACTATTAAGATTTGGCAGAATATGATGTTTGTTTAATGACCCATAATTAAAGTTGTAAGTTATGATAAAAATTGTAACCAAAAGATTTCTGCTGCGTGACTTTGTAGATTCCGATCGATCGCCATTCTTGGACTATCAAGCCGATCCGCGCAACCAGACATTTTACGAACCAGATCGGTCTAGTCCCGACCAGGCCGCACGCCTATTCGAGATGTTTCAGGCATGGGCTGGCGATCGCCCTAGACTCAATTACCAACTGGCGATCGTACAACGACAGGAACCTTACGCGCTTGTTGGTTGCTGCGGACTGCGGGGAGAGTTGTGCGAAACTGGCGAGATGGAATTTGGTCTAGAACTCGCACCAGCCTATTGGGGGCGATATGCCTACGCGATCGAGGTGGGGCGTACGCTGCTAGACTTTGGGTTCGCGGAACTCGATCTGAAGGCGATCTCCGGGTCTACCGTCAGTGCAAATACCCGGATCGCTCGGTTGGCCGAGTGGATAGGAGCAGAGGTGGTTGCTACCCGCCCAGGGTCATCATGGATGTCCGATCGCGGTTGGAGCGAGGTCCATTGGCGGATTGCACGGGCGCAATGGGAGCATCGTACTCGGCGGCACGGCCGATAATATATGTTTGTTTTGTGAACGGTTTATGAATGAGACAGCAGCCAATCAAATCCGTCAGCAGGTGGAAGCTGTGTACCGATCCGAGTCGCGTCGCGTTTTAGCCACCCTGATCCGCTTGCTGGGTGACTTCGATCGCGCCCAAGAGGCGATGCACGAAGCCTTCGCTGCGGCCGTAGCGCAATGGCCCCGTGACGGCATCCCCGCTAACCCGCGATCGTGGCTTGTTTCAGTGGGTCGCTTTAAAGCGATCGACACCATCCGCCGTCGCGCCCGCTTTGATACGCACTTGGCAGAACTCGCTCAACAACTCGATCCGAGTGACACCACAATCGAGGATGACGAGGACGTTGAGGACGATCGCCTGCGCTTGATTTTCACTTGCTGTCATCCGGCCCTGTCGCCAGAAGCTCAGGTGGCGTTGACGCTGCGGGAAGTCTGCGGACTCAGTACCGAGGAAATTGCCAGTGCCTTCCTGATTGCTCCCCCCACATTGGCGCAGCGGATCGTGCGGGCCAAGGCGAAAATCCGCGACGCGCGTATTCCTTATCAAGTGCCGTCGATAACCGATTTGCCCGATCGATTGGAAACCGTGCTTCAAACGATCTACCTGGTGTTTAACGAAGGGTACGCGGCCTCATCTGGTAGATCGCTGACGCGGGCCGATCTCGCTGACGAAGCGATCCGTTTGGGACGGCTGGTAATGGAACTGTTGCCAGACTCCGAGGTAATTGGACTCCTGGCGCTGATGCTGCTGCAAGAATCGCGGCGCACCGCACGCACTTCCTCCACAGGCGACCTCATCCTTCTCGAAGACCAAGATCGATCGCTCTGGAATCAAGCACAAATTTCTGAAGGCAGGTTGCTGGTGCAGCAATCGCTATCATCGGGACGGTTTGGTTCGTACACGCTTCAGGCTGCGATCTCAGCGGTGCATTCAGAGGCCCAGAGTGCTGCAGCAACGGACTGGGCGCAGATTGTGGGCTTATACGACCTGCTCGTGCAATTAGAGCCGTCGCCGGTAGTTGCCTTAAATCGGGCGGTGGCAGTGGCAATGCGCGATGGCCCCTTACCGGGACTGCAATCGATCGACGAAATATTAGCGCGTGGCGATTTGGCAGACTACCATCTGGCACACTCCGCGCGAGCCGATTTGTGTCGGCGGCTGGGCAGAATGGCTGATGCCAGAGAATCCTACCAAAAGGCGCTGGCGATCGTGAAACAGGAACCAGAGCGTCGTTTTCTCGAAAAACGCCTTCGCGAGTTAGGCTGAAAAAATTTTTTGCTTTGCTGTCGATTTGCAGCTTCGCCGAACGACTACTAAATGAAGGCGACTATCTCAGATCGAATTTGGGAGTAACGATGAAATACATATTGCTGATTTACAGCGACGAAAATGCCTGGACTGAAAGCGAGCGGCAGCAATGCTACGCAGAATCTTTGCAGCTAACCCAAGAACTGCAAGCGAACAATCAATATTTGGGTGCTTCGCCGCTGCACTCGATCGCCACAGCAACCAGTATTCGAGTGCGTGACGGCAAAAAACTTGTCACCGACGGGCCGTTTGCGGAGACGCGCGAACAACTCGGCGGCTACTTTCTGATCGATGCCAAGGATCTTGACGAAGCGATCTCGATCGCAGCACGCATACCAAGCGCCAGTAAAGGTACGGTTGAAATTCGCCCGATCGTGGAACTGTCGGGCTTGCCATCAGACCAGTAGTTGCCGTCAATACCGCTCAACGCAAAGTTCCACATCCGCACTGACAAACTTTTCCAGAAAAAATGTTCAACTTGTCGATCGCGCGCACCTCTATTCGACTAGATGGTAGAGCAAGGGTTAGCAGTTTTCAATCTGCGCCCGGAAAACCAATCGACATCAATAAGGAGATACCGCGATGACTGTGACAACCGAAACCACCAAAACACAAGAGGAAGCGCAGATTCGACAAATCATCGCAGATACGGCCAGTGCCATCTGCGCCAAAGACATCGATGGCATCATGGCGCACTACGCCCAAGATGTGATTATTTTCGATGCAATACCGCCGTTCCAAATCAAAGGTGCAGATGAATTTCGACGGACGTGGGAGGCGTGCCTGCCTTGCTTCCCGGACTCCTTCGGGATTGAGATGCGAGACCTCAGCCTCACCGTGAGCGGTGATTTGGCGATCGCGCACTGGCTTTTTCACTTCACAGGGATGCCAACAGATCACCCAGGGGCGCAGATGTGGATGCGAATCACCTCCGCGTGCCAGCGGAAGCAGGGCAGATGGCAGATTGTGCACGAGCATTGCTCTGTCCCCTTCGATCCAGAAACGTCTCAAGCCGTTTTCTCGATCGCACCTTAGCCCAGCTCAACAACCATAAACAAAAGGAGATTTCACGATGAAAGTCATGGTTCTAGTCAAAGCTACCGAAGACTCAGAGGCAGGCGTCATGCCCAGCGAACAGCTTCTGACGGAAATGGGGCAGTACAACGAAGCATTGGTCAAGGCGGGAATTATGCTCGCTGGCGAAGGGCTACATCCCAGCTCAAAAGGAGCGCGGGTGACGTTTTCAGGCACAAATCGGAGCGTGATTGACGGGCCGTTCACAGAGACAAAAGAGCTGATTGCCGGATTCTGGATCTGGCAAGTGCAGTCGATGGACGAAGCGATTGCCTGGGTCAAACGCTGCCCCAACCCGATGCCAGGAGAATCCGCGATCGAAATTCGCCCGATCTTTAGTGCAGAGGACTTCGGCGAATCCTTGACGCCGGAACTCAGGGAACAGGAAGAACGCATTCGGGCGGGGGCAGAACAACTCCAGCGTTCTTGAGGGCATCAATACTGCCTAACTTTTCGTCCGGCCGTCACATCATTTCCCGTGAATGGATTGCTTGATCGACTATTAACCAAAGGAGTACATGATGCAATCGAATATTTATCTCTTTTTTGATGGTGAATGCGAAGCTGCATTTAAATTCTACGAACAGTGTTTAGGTGGCAAAATCGGCGACATGATGACCTATGGGGATGCGCCCATGTCTGAGGAAATTCCCTCCGAACAGCGCGATCGAATCATGCACGCCAGCTTAACTGTTGGTGGAATGGTATTGATGGGTTCTGACACTCCACCCGATGGCTTTAAAAAACCACAGGGATTCTCTGTGAATCTTCAATTTGACGATCTGGTCGAAGCGGAGCGGATCTTTCAAAAATTGGCAGAAAACGGAACGGTAAAGATGCCATTCCAAGAGACCTTCTGGTCTACCCGTTTTGGAATGCTTGTCGATCGATTTGGCACACCGTGGATGATTAATGTCCAGCCAGCTACCTAACCCTTTCAAGTTTGCTCACAGGCTTTACCCTTCAATTCAAACATTAGCGAAAAATCGTTAATGTTTCACCTTGCGATCGAAGTTAAAAAGGAGAAAACATGGCTACTAAAATTTTCGTGAATTTACCCGTCAAAAATCTCGCTCGGTCTGTCGAATTTTTTACTAAACTTGGATTCAGTTTTAACGCCGAATTTACTGACGAAACTGCCACTTGTATGGTTGTGAGCGAAGACATCTTCGTCATGCTATTGACAGAAGCCAAGTTCAAGGAATTTACACCCAACGCAATTTGCGATGCCACCAAGAGTACAGAAGTGCTGGTGTGCTTGTCTTCCGAGAGCCGAGAAGAAGTGGATAAAATGATTGGCAAGGCAGTTGCTGCTGGCGGAACTACCTACAATGAACCCAAAGACTACGGATTTATGTATGGTCATGGCTTTCAGGATTTAGATGGCCACATTTGGGAAACTGTATTCATGGAACCCAGTGCAGTCAATCAAGGTTAGGCATTTTCTATCTGCTTCGTGAAAACAATACAAAGCTCTTCTCAATGGGTCCAAGTTAGCGATCGCATTGAGAAGAGCGATCGAATATCCAAAAAGACCGCATAAACCATGAATTCATCATCTAAACCAGTTGGCTACAACTGCGTTTCGCCCTATTTCGTTGTCGGTGGTGTAGCAGAAACATCGCATTTCTCATCTGAGTATGGGGAGCGATCGAACTGAGGCGGTTCCCCAATGAATCGGAAAAGCCGATCGACTCTGAAGTCCGCATCAACGATACGGTAGTGATGATTGCTGAGGTCGGCGATGGCTGGCCATCCTTTTTTAAACAGAAGTACGATCGCCCTTCCTCCACCTCTTCAACAACTCCGGCGTCACCAGCCCTTGCGGAAAAAATATCGTTCCCAAAACTATCAACAACCCAAACACAATTAACCGCCCATCCCGCAGAAATTGCGCCAACCAAATCGGCAATCCCTGAATAGTTGCTATCCCCCTCAAAACCTCGGGTAAAGCAGTAAACACCATCCCACCCAAAACTGCTCCCAGAAAAGTTCTGCTACCACCAATCAACACAGAAGTCAAGTAAATAATACTAGCATCAAAAGTACCTTGACGGGCGTTCCAAGTATTGAGGAAATGAGCGCTAACGGCACCCACAACCCCAGCTAAAACAGCACCTAACGTGAAAGCCAGAACCTTATAAAAAGTTGGGTTAATGCCGATCGCATCAGCCGCCAACTCATCAGCGCGGATCGCTGCAAAAGCCCGCCCCACCCGAATCCGTTCCAGCCGATAGACAATCGCCATACTTACCAACAGTAAAGGTAGTACAATCCACAAATACTCGATCGGCGTCGCAAACGGTTGCGGAATCCCAAAAATGCCAACTGCGCCGCCAGTGATATCTAGATTCAGCGATAAAACCCGCAGAATTTCCACAAAAGCAATAGTGGCGATCGCCAAATAAATCCCACTCAACCGCAGCGCCGGAATTCCCACCAAAATCCCCAGGAACCCCGAAACAAACCCTGCAATTATCATCTCTAATAACAGCAAAGGCAGTGGAAATAAACCCCCTGTGGTTTGAAACACCGTCGTAGATAAAATCGCCGCAATATACCCACCCAAAGCATAAAAACCAGGGCTAGCCAGAGACAACTGTCCAGTCATTAAAGGCAAATACAGCGACATTCCCAACATTGCACCCAGCAACATCGAGACAATCAGAAACCCATAAGTAGTAAAAAATTCATTCATAACTTTTTTTATTTCTTAGTCTCTTAGAGAGGGACTCAATTTGACTCTTAAGAGATTTAAATCGCCGAATTATCTTACACCTTCTGAATCAAACACCTCTATTTCTTAGTTTTTTGAAGATAGACTTAGTTTGACTCTTGAGCGATTTAAATCGCCGAATTATCTTACACCTTCTGAATCAAACGCCGTCCAAACAAACCCTGCGGTCTAACCAATAGCATAATAAACAATATAGCAAAAGCAACAGCATCCTTATAAGCGGAAAAATCACCAGGCACAAAAGCTTCCACCAAACCAATTATAAAACCTCCCAAAACTGCCCCTGGAATACTCCCCAACCCACCAAGTACAATCACCGCCAAACCTTTCAAACCAAAAGCAATACCAAAATACGGCCCAGCAATACTCACACTAGAACCCACCAAACTCCCCGCCAAACCCGCCAGAAAACTGCTCACAAAAAACGTCAACACAATGTACCTATCAGTATCAATCCCCAATAAACTAGAAGTAGTCGCATCTTCAGCCACAGCCTGCATTGCTTTGCCAAATTTAGTAAAATTTATTAAGTAAGTTAAGACAGCCACAATCGCAACTGATATCGCAAAAATTACTATTTGAACAGTCCGAATCGGAATTGGTTTATCCGCTGTACCGAAGTTAATGGCAGGCGGTAAATAACCGTAAGTGTTAGCAGGAAAAGTGTAAATTTCCGCACCGACAAGATATTGGATGATATTGGCGATCGCAACAGCCACACCCAAACTAGAAACCACAGTCAGCAGAGAATCAGAATGTCGTCTGCGCAAAGGCAAAAAAGCCACTCTTTCAACAATTACTCCCACCAAACCAGCCATGACACTTCCCAAAATTAACGCCACAGCAAAAGGCAAATCCACGGGAATTCGAGCGTTAGACCACAACCCATTAAAACCGAAAGCACCTCCCATCAGCGCATAGGTGAAATAAGCACCCAACGTAAATACTGTACCGTGAGCAAAATTAATAATTCCCAGAATAGAAAAGACTAACGTGTATCCCAGGGCAAAAATAGCATACACGCTGCCGATCGACAAACCATTCAAAAATTGTTGCAAAAACAGAGTTAAGTCCATTACCAGTTAAGAGTTGAGCATCACACCAAAATCATTCAACAACAAATACGTCCGCGATTGTCCCTCTTCCCTCTTACTTCTTCGGTCTTCCTGACGCCTGTTATATCCCTTACATCTGTTACAAAATCAGTTTGCCAACTTCCCTTTCCCCTCATTTCAAAAAATCAAACTTACCATTATTGCCATCAGCCTCCATCTTAATCCGTGCCACATAAAACTCTTTCTGATTAATCTCACCTTCAGCCGTAAAAGAAATTTCCCCCAAAGGCGTATCGTACTTACCACCCAACAACTGCTGATTCAAATTTGTACGCAACTCGGCCAACGGCTTTTCGCTAACCTTAGATTTAGCATTAATTGCCTTTAATGACTCAACAAAAACTTGTACGCCAGTAAAAGCCTGAGCGCTAAACTGAGGCGGTTCTTTCTTGAATTGAGCGCGATAAGCATCGCGAAAAGCCTTATTAACTTCATTTTCGTACTCCGGGCTGTAGGCTTGGGCAATCAAAACCCCATCGCAAAGAGCCTTGCAAACAGGAAATACATTAGAAGTATTCAGACCGTTGCCTCCAATGATAACGCCTTTATATCCCAACTCCCGCAATTGCTTAATTAAATTGCCTCCATCGGCGGCCAACCCGGAAATAATTATCAAATCGGGGTTGACATTTATTGCGTTAGTAGCTTGAGATTGGAAATCTGTATCAGTAGTCAAGAATTTTTGGACTGTTGCCAATTCCAGTCCCATATCTTTAACAGTAGTTTGAAAAGTTTCAGTCTCAGATTTGCTAAAAGCATCATTCTGAGCAAAAAACACGGCTACTTTCTTAATATTGGGATTTTGCTTCAGTGCAGCTTTCACCGCATTAGGTGCTACCACAGCCACAGGCGCGGAGACTCTGGCCACATAATCGCCAATCTGGGGAATGCCTTTAGCGGTATTGGAGGGTCCGAGTACGGGAACTTTTGCTCGCTCGGCGATCGGATCGGCACTAAAAGCTTGTTGCGAGAGGGTAGGCCCCACAATACCTACCACTTTATCCTGATTGATCAGAGTATTGAAGGCATTGATCGTTCCTTGTTCATCTCCACCGGTATCTTGGAACACCAGTCTAATCGGCGTCCCATCCACACCGCCCTTATCGTTGAAATACTTCTCAGCAATTTTCGCCCCAGCCACCTGTTCCTGACCCAGTAAAGCCACATTGCTAGTTTGGGCTACCCCTATACCTATAGATATAGTGTTGGAACTTCCCCCAGGCGAGCCCTCTGGGGAAGCACCGGGAGATGGCGAACTCGCCGGAGATGCTGTAGTGGAGGTTTGGGGAGTGTTCGTCTGACTGCAAGCGATCAGCAGTGAAGCGCAGGTAATGAATAAGCCACTAGGGCGGACTGTAAGTTTTTTCATGAGCGGGCGATCGAACATATATATAGAACATCTACACGTAGAGACATTCTACCCATGCGCGGTAGATACTCCCCCCAAAAGTCCCATCTTGCAAAAAAAAAGACCCCTTCCCGGAAAGAGGAGTCAGCCAGCGGAGGCAGGATCGGGAATAAACAGCTCAAATCGTTGGTGCGTATAGGCTACAAACAAACTCAAAAATATTTTCGCAAAACGCTTGACAACTCTGGGGAGAGTTGATACATTAATAAAGCGCCAGAAGAGAGGCGGTTCAAACAACCGCGAACTCAAGGCAAAAAACTGAACCTAGAAAAAAGAATAGTTTGAAAGCTTAAAGCACTATTAACCTCGTCAAAAAAATCAAGATAGAGAGATCTAG